>CALDTK010000001.1 GCA_937924035.1 uncultured Saprospiraceae bacterium
CAAAACTTGGTCACTGATTCACGTGGCAATAGACCGTGTAACGAATTCTCTCCCAACTCAATCGAACCTTCGGGCACAGTCAGCCATTCAACCTGTTCAGCTTTCTTTAGGCCAGCAATGACTGAGCCGATGGACGAAGCGTGGACTTCCATCTCCTCTTCCCAAATACCGTTATCGTCGTCATGCCAGTATTCCAGGTTGATTAGATAGTCGATGATTTTTTGCACCATTGCTCGTTCGTCGTCAGTCTCAACAACGCTCGCTCCCATCAACTCTAGAGTACAAATTATATTTAAAACTTCTCCTACCGCGTCATTCTGACTATTACCCCATTCTTCCCAATATTCCTCAAAAGTCTCTGGGTGGAAACGGGCGTGGATGTACTGCCACGTGTAGTGCGGTCGATGTTCAGCTGCCCAGTTGATCTTGTCTGAGTGTTTTACAAACATCGTCAACAACGCCTTGGCCGCCTTTTGTACAGTCTCGACCTCTCCTGTCTCGAGGAAGCCCAACGTCATAAAGTAAATGTCTCGCAACCACGCCTTGTCGTATCCAGTATCAACGTCGTGGGCAGACGCAGTAAAAACTCCAGATGGTTTTTGGAGGCTGCGCACCATATCAAGGTGCTGCTTTATTTCAGTATCAAAATCAAAGGTCATAGGAACAAAGGAACAAGTTAGTTGTGGTTAAATTTAGGCTGCCATTTTCAGATCTTCGGGATCAAGATCAAGCGCCTCTGCGCGATCCAATTGCGGTCTCTTTTCTTCAAGCTCCGCTTGTTCAGCCGTCAACTCAATATCGTAGGTCCGGGCAGCCAAATAGTCGACCAAGAAACGATTGTCATTACTGGCTGACAGACCGTTCATAAGATCAGTTAATTCAATAACCTGTTCGCGGTAGTCCATGCTGTCAAAGTTTTCGATCTCTGCAATCAGCGATTCGCCACGCTCCTGGGCTTTGTCATAGGACACTATTTTCTCCTGCGCTGGGGACAAATTTATTTTTTCCATACTCATCTAGACAGTATATCACTTCTTCACCGGCTTGAGTTTTGCTAGATCCAGTGTCTCGTCGATTTTAATCTTGTCGACAAAGTCTTCGACGTGAGACACGAGGATCATCGCGCCTTTATATTTGTTCAATGCTTCGGCAATAACTGGAATGTGGCGGAAGTTAATGTGGTTTGTTGGCTCGTCGAGGATCAACAGTCCTGGCTGCTCCATTGTCAGTTTGGCAAACGCCAGCAATCCTTTCTGCCCTTCAGACAAACTGCCAACCTTGTTCTTCATCATCTCACCTCTGATCAAAAATCCAGCTGCGATAGAACGCATTTTCTCTTCGTACTTTTCCTGCATACTGGCCATCAGGCTGTCGAAAACAGTCGCTTCAAAATCAAGGTTAGAAAAGTCCTGTCGATAATATCCAACCCGCACACCTTCAGCGATATGCTCACCAGTCGCAGTTCCACCGGCCAAGCTCTCGAGCAAGGTCGTCTTGCCAATTCCATTGGGACCAATGATCCTCAGATGCATACCGCGCTTTAGCGTCACGTTACATGCCATGTTTTTGGGGACGCCAGTCGCAAACGTCTCGAGACTTTCGAGCGTGATGACTTCGAGCGGAATACCATCATGCGGGTCGATCGTAAACGGACGAATTGTCTTGTCCTCCTGTCGGACGTCGATCTTACTATCTTCAGATTCTTCAATCTCGGCTCGCATCTTTTTGGCTACCAATCGCATCTTTCCTCCCTTGGCGGCAAAGTAGTTGATCTTGTCCTTGTCTTCCTGAATCTGCTTTCTCAAGCGCGCGTTCTCACGCTTCTCTTTTTCAACCTGAGCAGTGATCTCGGCCAACACTTTGTGATAGTTACCATTATATTGTTCGACAACTTTGCGTTGAATGTTCAGATACAAAACACCCTGGGTAAAGGCGTTTAGGAAGTCCGCATCATGAGAAATAACCAGGACAGTCTTTTTGTATTCTTTGAGAAACTCTGTCAGATGTTCGATACCGGCGGTGTCCAGGTTGTTAGTAGGTTCGTCGAGCAACAGAATGTCTGGTTCCTGAATCAGGGCTGATGCCAAAAGAATCCGCGCCTGCTGCCCACCTGAAAAACTCCCTACGATGCGATCTTTGAATTCTTCTTCCTGACCAGCCTTGGGCAAGAGGTTCACAACCTCCAGCACCTTGTCGATGCGCGGATCGATATCGTATGTTTTGTCTTTAAAACACTGCTCAAAAAATTCTCGCAGTGTGTACTCCAACTCTTCGCGCGGAATGATCTGGCGAGCGATGGCGATGGTTGTTTTGGGTTGCAGGTTGATCTGCCCTTCGTCGGCATGCAGCTTGCCTCGGATCAGGTTAAAAATAGTCGACTTGCCGGCGCCGTTTTGGCCCATCAAAGTAAACTTGGCACCACGGCGCACGACAAAACTCGCCTCGGTTAAAATAGGTTTAGTAGCGTCGTGTTCAAACGACACATCTTTAAATACAATCAATCCATCTCGTTGTGACATGGCGCAGAGTATACCCTATTTAGACGACAATGGAATACAAAAAGCTTATATCCTAAAATAATCTCAAAACATGTACTCAATAATTAAATAATAAGACAAAACAGAAAGCCCTTGCGGGCTTTCTGTTTTGAGTTCCTTATTACGCAATATCACTACGGTAGATGGACCGGTATAACATGGTCTTCCATTTCAAATTCATTTCGCACAACAGTTGTCTCGTGAGAAGTATCATCGACGTATATACCCCAGTACATAGTACGAATATTTGAATTATCTTTATCGTAGTAAGAAAACTCGTTCTCTTTAATAGTGTTTTCTATAATTTTGACTCCGACTGAATTATCGATCGAGATAGCTGCTCGACCCCACTCATCGCGACCGCCTCCGTGGTTAGCTTTGTTACGTACGGCGTCTATGACTATATTGTCTCGAATTACGACGTTTTCAATTATGCCGTCGTTGTGTCTAGAGCCAGCGTAAATTGCAACCAAATCAACATTATTAAGGTAATTGTTTTTTACAGTTCCGTTCTTTGAACCCCGAATAATTGCAATACCAGCTTCACCCGCGCGATGCACACAGTTATGTGAAACTACGAAACCGTCGACTCGAGCCAGGGCGATCATGTCGGCTGTGGCGCGGTTTGAGTCTTTGGCCTCATGGATATGAGGGTCGCCAGTCCCAAATATTGTATTGTTCTTAATGTGGACATTTTTTGAGCCTGGACTACCATCAATTTTCTGAATAGCAATTGGTCGTTTAATCGTACCTTTCAACGGAATACCAAAAAGGTTATTCAATACGTAAATATTTGAGCTTCGATCAGTCTGAGTGATAACATTCACCCCGTGCGAACGCCATTTCTGGAAGCGATTATATGTTACGTAAAGGTTGCTCACTTTATTCCCGATCGCACTCACGCCAGTGTTAATGCGGAAGAAAAAGTTGTTGTCAATATAGACGTGTGATACGTTTGAAGCTAAGGACACTGCCCGAAGTCGATTGACTCTGCCAGAGATAGTTTCGTGGTCCAGATCGCTCTCGTCTGCGAACTCATTGTTATAAACATAAACGTAGCTTGAGCCAGCTCGGATATCAAACAGAGCACGCGAAACTGACTCGTTTGAAAACATTCTCATGTTGTACAAACCAACGTGTTTAGAGTTTGGTGCACTGATAAACAAACTCCCATTATTTCCTGTAAAATTTTGGTGAGCAATAACACTTTGCCCGTTTCCATCTAGTAACACTCCCGATCGCAAAGTCACAGTTGTTTGTAGACGGGTCGGCAGGTCATCTTGAGCCAGAGCTACACGGATCATTTGTCGACTTGGCGACTTTCGCCACTCTGCATTAGCTTTATCAATATAGTACTGGATATCTTGCTCATCGGTAAAACCGTTACTGTTCCGGTCTGTCACAACAACTGTCGCAGAAGTAACTAAGGTGGGGCGCTCGTACACTTCACCATCTGCAACATGACAAATTGGAAAAGAAATTCTCTCGTCACTGTTATTAATAACTGTTGTATTGAAAAAGTGTCCAACCGGCACTTGGCTATCATAATCCTGACTAGCAACTGACTGCGCATCGACATGTGACGCACTTAAAGTGAATAAAAGAGTCGCAAATAATATTGATTTGTTTGGAAGAAGTTTCATAGTTTCTTTATTATACATAAAAATAATATTTTGTCAAGTGCATCATTTACTCCTTTTA
>CALDTK010000002.1 GCA_937924035.1 uncultured Saprospiraceae bacterium
ACCCACCACCAGTTTTGACGGAAGTAGAGTAAACAGAAGACCAGCATTATCCAAGGTGCGGCCATCATATCTGGCGAAGAAAAACGTCCATGATACCACATGGGATTACTCACCATGAGAAGCAAGGTTACCCCGAGCGCCAGCCATGGATTTCGGAATCGAGAGACCCACGCCAAGAAAATTCCCGAGAGCAACACGGATCCTAGTGCAGAGGGCATTACAGTTGCAAGCACCAGAGGAACGCCTCGCGCATGCAACCAAGCAATCGTGCGTACATAGGCGGGCTTGGTGCGATATTTCCCGAGTTCGCCATTGAAAAACGTGGCGTCTTTCAGCGCACGTTTCCGATAGTCGCCTTCCGTCAATTCCTTATATCGAAGCTTGGTAGCGCTCTCTTTAAGTTCATCGTAGGTTATGCGATGCACTTCTTCAGGATCATCGACCGAGCTTTCGAGCGCTGCTCCCATGTAAGCAATGGCGTCCCAATTAAGTGCAGGATGCTGAACGAGATAGTGACACCACCACCCTGCTAAAAGCAGGAAGAGTAACCAGGTTGCAATTCTATGTGGAAGCATGTTTTGCATCGACTGCCAACATACGAGTAAACTCCGGTCGAGGATCTTATCTCAGAAACAATAACGCGCTAGGCAATTGTAATCTCTAGTAAGTGCATCGGCCAGCGATCCGGATCTAATGAAACCCAGTTCCAATCTTGCTTCCAGTAGTACGTTTCTCCAGTAAGCAAATCCTTGCAGCGAAGTGTTGTTGGAGTTTTGAGTCCAAAGGATTCCCAAGGCGTTTGTACATGCCCTTCTTGCGTGCGATGGCCATCCCAATTGACTACGCACCAAATGATGCTTTTGCCACTGATTTTCACATAGCTCTGCAGTGCTGGGTTGTTGGTCTCCGTAAAGGTTACGTTGTACGTGGTCTGCAATGCAGGGTGTGCTTTACGGGCTTTATTGAGACGGGTCATGAAATCGGTGAGGCGGTTGCGACGCTTCCAATCATAATGACGTACCTCATACTTCTCTGAGTTGTGGTACTCGTCTTTTCCGGTGTCCGCTCCTTCATTCTCCATGAACTCGTAGGCAGGTCCGTAAAGCCCGTAGTTACTGCTTAAGGTAGCTGCCAGCGCGAGACGTAGCATGAACATACCATAGCCTTCGCCCATCAATTCATGCGGTAAAATGTCTGGAGTATTCGGCCAAAAATTTGGACGCATCACATCGCGCAGAGGGCTAGATGATAGCTCTTCTACGTACTTGCGCATCTCTTGCGGGTTCTTTCTCCAAACGAAGTAGCTATAGCTCTGGGTGTAACCAAGCTTTGCGAGTTCGAGCATCACCGCAGGTCGCGTAAAGGCTTCAGCAAGGAAAATGATGTCTGGATCCTGTTCTTGCGCCTTAGCAATGAGCCATTCCCAAAAACGGAAAGCTTTCGTGTGCGGGTTGTCTACACGGAAGATTTTGACACCTTGCTTATTCCAGAAGAGTACAATGTCGAGGAGTGCATCCCAGAGATTTTCCCAATCATCAGACTCGAAATTTATCGGGACGATGTCTTGATACTTCTTTGGAGGATTTTCAGCGTAAGCGATCGTTCCGTCCGGACGCCAAACAAACCAAGACGGATGTTCCTTAATCCATGGATGATCAGGTGCGCATTGGTAGGCGAGGTCGAGCGCGATCTCAATGTCGTGATCCTTTTTCGCTTTTTTAATGAGGCGCTTATAGTCGGCGAGTGTTCCCAATTCTGGGTTAATTGCTTTGTGGCCACCATGCTTACTACCGATTGCCCAAGGGCTGCCAGGTTCGCCTTTTTCGGCGGTTACATTGTTGTTCTTGCCCTTACGGTTGAGTTCTCCAACAGGGTGAACAGGAGGCATATACAGCACGTCAAAGCCCATTTCAGCAATGCGTGGAAGGAGCTTTTCAACGTCTTTAAAGGTACCAGGACGTTTGTCACTCGGGCTGGCCGCACGGGGAAACAACTCGTACCATGCTGAAAAGAGTTCTTTATTTCGACCTACACGCACCCGTAAGTTTTGATCGTAGGTGGTTACGAACTGGAGTAGTGGATAGTCGTAGATTGTTTTGGCGAAAGCCTCTGTGAGCACCTCTCGAACGGCTGCTGGATACCGCTTAGAATCCGTAAGGCTTTTCGCAAGTTTATTGAGCTTGGCTGCCACTTTTTTGTCGTAGCCTTTTGCGGCTTTCTGCAGCAATGACGCTCCAATTTCAAGTTCGACATTCATGTGTTGACCATCGGCTACTTTCTTCTTGAAGCCCTCGTGCCAGTGTAAAAGCTGGTCTACCCAACCTTCGACTTCATACTTGTAGAAGCCTTCTTTGGTCACTTGAAAATCTGCTGACCAAGAGTCAGGCTCAGTGCCTTCGGTCATGTTGATCGTAGCCCAGTCCTTATCATCAAAATGTTTGTAGCGTAAGGCCAGACGGATGTAGTCATGTCCATCTCCAAATGCAGTACAAGCGACGTGAATCCATTCGCCAGGTACACGCTTAATGTAATATCGACCGCCTTCAATTTCAGGGGTAACCGAGTGGATGATAACGCGTTGACGCATAGGAGGGTCTTATTTGCCGCGAATGTAGGACGTATAGTCAAGCTAAAACAGGCTTAGTTACATTGCGGTTATGCATTTGATTTTAGTCGCAGATATCCATTTAGCTGATTCCCCAGCGGAGAGCTTCGGTGTAGATACCCATGCTAATTTTGATCGGGTTTTGGGGCAAATCAAAACGCATAATCCAGACCACGTCGTCATGATGGGTGATTATTCCTTAAAAGCACCAAGGCGACAAGACGTACAACTCGCTTTCGACAAACTCAATGAGGTTGGAGTAACGCACTCTTTCATCGCCGGCAATCATGACCAGTCAATCGACATCGCCGAGTTGCATGCAGAAAGTGCCATAATTGGAGGTGAGTGCTACTACAAAAAGGATCTAGGTGATCGATTGGCGATCTTTCTCGACACCGCAAAAGGAGAAATGAGTGACACTCAACTTTCATGGCTACGTCAAGAATTAGCAAAGACAAACCAAGAAGTGCTCGTGTTTATGCACCACCCTCCCCTAGCGATGGGGGTTCCGTTCATGGATAACAATCACAGCTTCAGAGATCCAGCGGGGAAGGTGTTTGAAATCCTGTTTTCAAATTCAACTCCCATCAATGTATTTTCAGGGCATTACCACACTGCACGCAGTACGCAGGTAGGTATACACAGTGTCCATATTTGCCCGAGTACCTATTTTCAACTGGCACCTAACAAGGAAGAATTTGCAGTGAGCCACGCGATGCCAGGACTGCGACATGTTCATCTCCTGGAAGGACAAGTCCGCACATGGATTGAGTTCTTACCCTCTCGAAAGTGACAAAAACTATTTTGGAAGTGGGGCGCTATTGAGTAGTCTGACGCAAATTGTGAGAACTAGAACCGATGAAATTATGAGTTTAATCACCGATCCATGGCCATGGTACGTTGCAGGTCCTGCGATCGCGATTGTCTTAGCGGGCCTTTTGCTCGGCGGCAAAACCTTCGGCATGTCGAGTAACATGCGGACACTTTGCGCGATTTGTGGTGCTGGAAACAATACTGAGTTTTTCAATTTCGAATGGCGAAAGCAAATCTGGAACTTAATTGTGATAGGAGGTGCCATGCTTGGTGGGCTGATTGCCCAAAACTTCATGAACGGGGGCGAGGCTGTTCCCCTTAATCCTGAAATCCTGAGCCAACTTCAAGCATCGGGCGTTGAAAGTGCTGCGACGCATTATATGCCAACTGAAATTTTTGCGAGTAAGTCAATGGAGGACCCTTATGTGATCATGCTGCTTATTCTGGGTGGCTTTTTGGTAGGGTTTGGAACTCGTTATGCTGGAGGCTGTACTTCAGGTCACGCGATCTCAGGACTAGCTAATCTGCAGCTCCCAAGCCTGATAGCAGTCATTGGCTTTTTTATAGGTGGGCTCTTTACTACCTATTTTGTACTTCCTACCATTCTTTCACATTTCATCGCCTAGTCATGCCAGTAAAACGACCACTTTACTTCCTTCTTGTAGGCGTCTTTTTCGGTATCGTCTTATTGAAGTCTGGAGCTGCTTCTTGGTTCCGTATTTATGAGATGTTCCACTTTGCATCGTTTCACATGTTTGGAATTATTGGTTCGGCACTTGCGTTTGGATTGCTTTTCAATCAATTGATCAAACGATTCAATGTGAAGGATTTGGATGGAAACCCAATCACCCAAACGGATAAGAATCCGGGTATCGCTCGCTATCTCATTGGTGGAACTGTTTTCGGCATCGGATGGGCGATTGCCGGCGCTTGCCCTGGCCCCATGTTCGCGCTTATGGGTGCGGGATATTGGCCTGTGATCTTAGTCTTTGCTAGCACTATGCTTGGGACCTACGTGTATGGCGTGGTGAGAGATCGGTTGCCGCATTAGGAGACTTCCCTTGCCTACTTTTCCACCTTCACCTCCTACTTATCCCTTGATTTATTGACGTTGGGAGTGCTTTTGTATATTTCTGATCAATCAAAAGCTCCAACCCTTGAAATCAATCTATTTCGCCCTCTGTTTTGGCGTAAGCTTACTCCTCACTTCTGCATGCAATGAAGCTACTGAAGCTGTCAATGCTGTCACAGACAAGGTCACCGACAACTTTGTTTGGCAAACTGAATCCTTCGCTGATAAGAAAATAGTGCGTTATCAGATTCCTGGCTGGGATCGTCTTTCGCTTTCGCAAAAACAACTCGTCTATCACCTCACTGAGGCCGGTCTCGCTGGTAGAGACATCATGTACGACCAGAATTATCGACACAACCTCGAAATAAGAAAGGTGCTCGACGCTATCCTGGCTGGAGATGCTGTTACTCGTTCGGGTACGAACTGGGAGGCGCTAGAAACCTACGCCAAAAACGTCTACTTCTCAAACGGCATACACCATCATTACTCGATGGACAAGTTTAAGCCTGGGTTTAGCCGAGAGTACTTTGAAGATGTACTGGCAAGTATAGACACCCAACTAAGCGATGAAGCCATGGAGGCGATTTTCGATCCGAATTTTGATGCAAAAAAGGTAAGCCTCGATGCAGATAAAGACCTCGTAAAAGGAAGTGCAGTCAACTTCTATGGACCTGATGTGACGCAGGCAGAAGCAGAAGCATTTTTCAAACTGCAAAAGAGTAGTTTCGCATTTATGCTCGGGGTTAAACCGACAGAAGTAGAACGGCCAATCAGCTTTGGCTTGAATAGCCGTCTTGTAAAAAAGAACGGCGAGGTTGTCGAAGAAAGGTATAAAGTCGGAGGACTTTACGGCCCTGCACTAGAGAAAGTTGTGATGCACCTTCGAGAAGCGCAGAAAGTTGCTGAGAACAAAGCTCAAGGCGACGCAATTGGTCTTCTTGCAGATTTCTACACCACGGGAAGCCTCAAAACCTGGGACGATTACAACATCGCTTGGAGTCAAGCAACCGAAGGCGACATTGACTACATCAATGGTTTTGTGGAAGTATACAACGACCCACTCGGCTATACCGGCTCGTTTGAAAACATTGTTCAGATCAAAGACTTCGATGCCTCTGAACGCATGAAAGTTGTAGCCGATAATGCACAATACTTCGAAGACAACTCGACCATCATGGACGAGCACAAGAAGAAAAACGTGACTGGTGTGAGCTACAAAGTAGTCGCGGTTGCAGGTGAAGCTGGTGATGCAAGTCCAGCGACTCCGATCGGCGTCAACCTGCCAAATGCCGACTGGATCAGAAAAGAGTATGGTTCAAAATCAGTAAGTTTAGGCAACATCATCGAAGCATATGCAAATGCTAGTGGTCCAGGGTTCCTTCAAGAATTCGCACACGACGAGGAAGAAATTGCTCGTGTAACGAAGCATGGAAAAGTCGCGGATAAAATGGGCACTGCACTTCACGAAGTCATTGGACATGCCAGTGGTCAGCTCAATCCAGGTATCGGTACACCCAAGGAGACCTTGAAGTCATACGCGAGTACGCTAGAAGAAGCTCGTGCAGATTTAGTAGGCCTCTATTTCATCATGGATCCTAAGCTCGTGGAGCTCGGTCTGCTAGAGAGTATTGAGGCAGGCAAAGCAGATTACGACAGTTACATCCGCAATGGAATGATGACTCAACTCCGACGCATAGAGCCGGGCAATGTCATCGAAGAGAGCCACATGCGTAATCGCCAACTCAATGCGGCTTACGCCTTTATGCGGGCCAATGAAGACGCTGAAGGAGATGCGGTGCCTGCTATTCAACGCCTCACTCGTGACAATAAGACCTACTTCGAGATTCACGACTATGATGCTGTACGTGGATACTTCGGAGAGTTACTTAGAGAGATACAGCGCATTAAATCTGAAGGAGACTATCAGGCTGGTAAAGACCTCGTTGAAGATTTTGGAGTACAGGTCGACACGGAGTTACACCAAGAAGTGCTCGAGCGATCAGCTGCCTTGGATAGCGCGCCGTATGGTGGCTTCATCAATCCTCGTTTGGTTAAGCTGACCGATGATGAGGGTAACGTTACCGACATCAAGGTTGAATACCCAGATGACTTTGTGGAGCAGCACTTGGAGTATGCTCGTACATATGGGAATCTTTAAACCTGCTGCATAGCAAATACTAAAGCCCTTCTGAAGATGGTACACCTTCAGAAGGGCTTTTTCTATTGTGCACGACTTCGAGCCGGTTTAGGAAAAACACTACCTACTACTTTCCCATTAAAAAACCCAAACAACCTTTATTCTTGGCTCTGTTTCCATCAACATGCATCTCTACCTCAGGTGCAAGTCGATTACCCGTTAGTAGCATAAAGCGATCAAGCTCTGCTTCAGGGATATAAATCTTCCCCCATGGTCTATTGAGACTCATTGCGCCTCCATAGGCGCTCTCCTGAAACTTTTGTAAGCGATGTGGCACCTGATTGTCTAAGACAATATTGTACACGTGCTCACCCTCGATTTGATCTTCGAGGTAGAAAATGTAAAAACGTAAGGGAGTCGATGGTACTGACACAGCTCTTACTCTTCTAGAGCCGCAAGAAAAGTTGCTGGATCTTTAGCAAATGCAGTCTTACATCCTTCCCCGCAAAAACCATAGGTAACGCCTTCATGCGTATGGGTAATAGATGCATCGGGCGAAACCTTCATCTGACAAGCAGGATCAATGTAGCCCGTCACTGCATCAACTTTTGGAGTTGAAATAACTTCAGTTCCGTTTGTACTATCAGCCTTGATGCCGGCATCAGATCCGCAGGCCATACAGATTGTCATCAGAAGTACAATCGAGAGCTGAAAGAGAGAAAAGCGTAAGGTCATTACTTAGATTTTTTGCTCGGTTGTGCAGGACGCACTTCCACTTTTGAAGGTAAGGTACGGGCAGGCATACGCAAGAGGTCTACCACCAAGCGGCCAACGTCTTCAGGTTGAATTTTCCAGCTGTCAGCCTCATTCGGGACATGGCCGTTGAAATGTGTTGCTACCGATCCAGGCATTATCGTAGATACACGTACGCCGAGTTCTCTTACATCAAGCATCACAGCCTGTGTAAAACCAACAAGGCCAAATTTTGAAGCATTATAAGCTGCTCCACGAGCGAAGAAATTGGTGCCCGCTAGAGAGGCTATCGTCAATAAAAACCCTTTCGATTCCTTTAGCGATTCGAGACTTGCTTTTACCGTGTAGAACACGCCTGTAAGGTTGATATCAATGGTGTCATTCCAATTGTCTACCGTCATTTCTTCGATAGGAGCGAAATGTCCAACACCTGCATTTGCGACCACAGCGTCTAGCTTTCCAAATTCATGGACAGCTTGATCAACTACATTTCGCTGAGCTGAATAGTCGCGCACATCGCATTTGAGTCCAATAGCCCGACCTGGCCCAAGCTTGCATAGTGCCTCTGCAGCACTAGTTACTTCGTCCTTTGAGCGAGAGGTGATCGCCACGTTCATGCCCATTTTCACCATGGCTTCTGCGACACCGTAACCGATGCCTTTGCTACCGCCTGTAATAAGGGCGCTCAATCCTTTCAGCTCTTCCATAGCCCAATTGTACGAGAGTAATTCGGATTCACCTACGATTGTTTGCTAATGAGGGTAAAAATACCTGCCTCCGCTGCTATCATTTTTTGCTCCTGTGACACTCGAAAGGGTGTTTATCTCACCACGCATGCGGAGTGCTCCCAACAAAGCAAAGGCAACTGCCTCCTTTTGATCTATCAATTCGCCTTTCGGCAAAACCAATGAATGGCTAGGTGATAGGTTTTGGCGTAAGCTGTCGATTAGAAAGGTGTTTAGCCCTCCTCCGCCAGTCACTAAAATTTCTCCACTTGGCCCTTTCATTAAGTCCTGAGCAAGGCGTTGAGAAATGTGCCTTGTTGCAGTGGCAAGCAAATCCTCGATAGCGGCATCATTGCCTGCAAACAAAGGCCAAACCTGCTGTTCAAGCCATTCTCTTCCCAATGACTTTGGCGGAGCGAGCCTATAAAAAGGCAAGTCCTCAAGTTGAGAGAGCAACTCATTGTTTACTACCCCACTTTTCGCGATGCTGCCTTCTGGATCGTATTCTTTTCCTATTGAACTGGCCAATCGGTTCAACAATACATTCACCAACGTGATGTCGTAGGCTAAGCGGCCGCTACCCGATTCGTAACTCACGTTTGCAAAGCCTCCTAAGTTGAGGCATTGACTGTATTTTGAGAAAAGCAATCGATCTGCTATTGGAACCAAAGGAGCTCCTTGCCCTCCGAGCTGAACATCCAAGGTTCTGAAATCACAAACAACTGGAAGGTTAGCAGCTTTGCTCAGCGCCTCTCCGCAGCCCATCTGAAAAGTGTAGCCTTCTTCAGGTCGATGATGAATCGTGTGTCCATGGCTGGCAACGAGAGCTGGATTTATGCTTTCGCTTTCGCTAAAACGCCTTACCTGCTCACCTAGAAATTTTCCATATTCAATGTGAAGCTCCTCAAGTTCAGAACGAGTTTTGGCGAAAGCCGAATTGAGCATGTCAAACCAATACGGACTGTAAGCTTGGCTTTCTGAAGATAAGATGGTGTATTCCCAAGCGCCATTCTTTTTAGCAGTAAGCTCAACTGCACATAGATCGAGTCCATCCATACTCGTACCAGACATCAAACCAATTACAACCTCAGGTTTTTCAGAAGCGAAGTTTGGGTCTATTACTGGTTGAAGCATAGTTCAAAAGTACTATTTCTTTTAAGGCCTTATAATCTACGTAATTTGAAAATCCCTACATCTTTGCTTTTATGGAACGCATAACTGAACAGCCATCAAATCATCGCCACCTCGACAAAATGACGACGCGTCAATTGCTCGAAGGAATAAACGGTGAGGATCAAACCGTAGCTGAAGCAGTGGCAAAGTCGATGGACCAAATCGAAGCCTTGGTTGATGCTACCTACACGGCCTTAGAAGGTGGCGGTCGCCTGTTTTATATCGGTGCAGGTACCTCAGGCCGACTTGGTGTGGTTGATGCCTCTGAATGTCCTCCGACCTTTGGCGTCCCTCACGAACTTGTTGTTGGCCTTATTGCAGGTGGTGATTCGGCTATCCGTAAAGCGGTTGAATTTGCTGAAGACAGTGCGGGCCTAAGCTGGAAAGACTTGCTCACACATGGTGCTAAGCCAGGTGACATCGTTGTTGGACTTGCGGCCTCCGGGACGACTCCTTACGTTATCGGAGGGCTTGCTGCTGCACGTGAGCATGGACTTGCAACGGGCTGCATTGTCTGTAACCCAGGGAGTCCTGTGGCTGCTAACTCAGACTGGCCGGTAGAAGTTATCGTTGGACCTGAATTCGTAACCGGTTCAACTCGAATGAAATCTGGAACAGCTCAAAAGCTTGTTTTGAATATGCTAACGACAAGTGTGATGATTAAACTCGGTCGGGTCGTTGACAACAGAATGGTAGATATGGCGCTGTCTAATCACAAACTTTGGGCGCGGGGAAGCATGATGTTGCAAGAGAAGCATGGCATTTCTGACACGATTGCACGCGAATTACTCGAAAAATACGGAAGCGTACGCGCTGCATCTCAGGCATTTATCGATAAAAAATGATTGGTTTACATTAATTGTAGAAAGTCTTTAAAAGAAGCAGTGAAAGGTCCAGAGAATCTCCGTTATTTCGCAACGATGAATTCAAGTCTAGAACCAAAGAAAACTGCACTGATCCTTGTTGATGTGCAGAATGACTTTTTCCACCCTGAAGGAGCGCTTGTGCGTAGTGGGTTTGAATTAACGAAACGACGTTCATTTATCGAATCCTTAATCAAGCTTTGCAATAGCTGCAGAGAATCAGGGATGTTGATGGTTTCAAGCAGTTTCACCTTAATTGCTGACACGAAAAACGATGCACTTATTCCGTTGTTCTTAAAAGACCTCGGAGTTAAGCTCGTGAGAGGTGATTTTCAAGTCTCAAAATGGGGACATCAGACAATAGAAGAGATACAACCCGTCAATTATGTGATGGAGAAGACAGGACCATCTGCATTTTTTAGAACGGAATTGGATCTTGTCCTACGCCATCACGACATCGATACCGTTGTGATTGCCGGATTGAATGGTACTCGAAGTGTAGTAGCAACAGCTTACGATGCACTAAGTCTTGGTCTTCAGCCAATTGTAATTTCAGATGGTAGTACCGATATCGACGAGGACGGTCACGAAAAACTTATGGATGCTCTTCAAGGAGTATTCGATATCCGCAAGTGTAAAGACTTTGTTGCCAGCCTAAATCAGTTGAGTAAGTTAGCAGCTGTATGATCTGTTTTTGGTAGAATTCACCCGTAATTTGACATCTTGCTCGGGGTAGACTACATTTGGTAACTGATTATAGGGACTAATCCCCCCTGTATGTTGTTCACACCAAACTTACCCATGACACATTTTACACTCGCGCTTCGCAGCGCCTTTCTCCCTGTTCCTGTAGCTTGGCATAGGTTGTAGTCCCCCTTTTTCGCCTCACCCACTGAAAACTAGTACCAGAAGTCAGGTAACTACACATTTGCTGTAGTCTAACATTGATTTCGTTTCTTCGTACAAGGTGAGTGACGAACATTTGAAACACCTACACCTTTTTTGCCAAATCCCATACACATGAACGGCACCACACCAATTCGACTTGCAGTCGTAGATGACCACCCTATCGTGGTCGCCGGTTTGCAAGCCTTACTCGCCTCTCAAGAAGACATTAATCTTGCTTCTACTGCAGCGAGTTTGCAAGAACTACAAGAATCCTGGCCAGCCCAGTATGACGTAGTCTTTTTAGACCTTAACATTCCTGGCGAGAGTTACAAAGACAGTATTCTTTCCCTCAAGGCTAAAAGTCCAAATACGCACATCGTAGCATATACTTCTTATAATTACCCAGACCTCGTTCGCGAAACCCTCAAGTTGGGTTGTAGTGGATACTTGCTGAAGCAAATATCTCGCGAAGAAATCATCAAGGCTGTCAAGGCTGTTGTTGCAGGAGAGCGTTATGTAGGAACTGAAGTTACCATGGCGCGAAGTGAAAAAGCGCGACGCAAGCCAGACTCTTCTGAATTAAAAGACGACTTCCAAAAACGATTACTTCTTTCGAAGCGTGAAAAGGAAATCCTCAATTTAATTTCGAAAGGATATACCTCACAACATATCGCAGACGAACTATTCATTAGTCGCTACACTGTTGAAACACACCGCAAAAACATTCTGCGTAAGCTAAACTTCAACACTTCAACAGAACTCGTGAAGTTCGCAGTACTGCAGGGTTTGGTTTAAATTCTACACTGAATTATTGCCAGCTATAAAAGAGGCTCAATCGAAATCGATTGAGCCTCTTTTTTTGTGTTGTTTGATCTCGAAAAGATACTCAAACACCCTACCTCCCCAAGCCGAAGGGTGTAACTAAGTGTTCATTCTTCTGCCTACTATTTAATGCGCCACTCAAAGGATTAAGTTTCTTTTGAATCGCAAACCGAGAATTTATTCGGTAATAATAATTTACTATTTGACCTTCCGGACGTATGCGCCAATCTCATGCGCCTCTTTAAGCGCTCTTGAGAATTGAGCGGCTTCTGCCAGTTGACCGAACTTGCCGCAAACGACAACATGGCTTGATTCGCCTGGGAAGGTCAACACAGATACGCCAACGTAGCCAAGCGATTCCAATTCTTGGAGTCGTTTGGTGGCATTACTGTTTTCCCGAAAGGTTCCTGCAACTACCCAATAGCGTTTGCCATCAGTAGCCTGAATGGTATTCGTTGACCTTGACGAAGAACTATTGCTTCTTCGAGGAGCTTCATACTCGTCTCTTCGGCCCTCTTTTGCCTTTTGCTGGAGGTAGTCTGAGATGGCGACAGGGTTATCGACATGGATCACTTTGATTTCCGTGCGTCGATTCTCTCGGTGTTGCGCTGAAGAGCAACTTACACCATCCACACATCGATTGCGAATTTCACGTTCTCCATATCCAATGGCTGAAATTCGGCTTGAAGATATTTGCGCTTCTTGTACGAGATAACGCTTGGCTTCAGAAGCACGGCGTTGACTGAGCTCAAGGTTGTAGGCTGCTGGACCTTGAGCATCGGTATGACTACCTAGTTCTATACGCATACCTGGATACCGGTTGAGTAATACTGCCAAATGATTCAAGTCGTTTCGCGCCCCTATACTTAGGTCGTAAGCATCAAGCGGATAATAGACACTTGGCAACTGGAGCACAGATCCTACAACGAGCGGATTGTCAGATGGAGGTGCTGCACCACCGGGGCTCTTGAGATATAAGGTCATTGTCGCCTCTTCTCCTCTTCTACAATTTTGTGCTCTGGTATCGAAAGCTGCGGGACTAGAACGCTGTGAACCTAGCATCGCAGAAATACCATAAATGTCGCCGCAGGGGGCGCAGTAGGTCGTTTCTCCTTCATCGTTCGATGTTAGATCAACCTTTTTGCCTGTGGTCTGCCCGTCCAATCTAATCCTTGCGGTAGGAACTGGTAGTAAGGTCTTCTCATCCAAAACGACAATGCGCAAGCCTCCACAACCAGCTACTGGATCTAAGGCAACAGGTAAGGTGATGCTTCCCTTGTTCAAGGATAAAGGAAGCTGCATCGTTGCGTATCCTTCTTTCTCTATCGAAAGTAGGTATTCACCACTACCTACATTCAATACACGGCGACCGTCTCCTCCAGTTGTTGCACTCTGACCGCCTGTTAACTGCAAGCCTGTATCTGTGTTTCCTGAAATTAAACCATCACTCAATGCTCTCGCGAGAGAAACATCGGCGGTATTTAGATAAGTAACTTTTGCGCCCTCCAGAAATGCACCGCTTCGAGCATCGCTTACGACAACGGTAAGATCAAGTGGGCCTCCAACTCTGTCGGTAAAAACCTGAAAGCTGTATATGTCATCACCCCCCAGACCTCCAGGTCGACTGGAGCTAAAATATCCTTTCTTATTATCCTTACCTACGATAAACCCAAAGTCATCGTCGTCACTATTGAAGGGTGGACCTAATGATATCCCCTTGCCCCACTTGTTCCCAGACAATCTTGAATAGTAAATATCTAGGTGACCTTCCTCATCTTCTGGTTCCTCAGTAGTGGAAGAAAAGTAGAGCGTACCGTCTGCATGGAGAAAGGGGAAAACATCATTCCCCGGGGTATTGATATCCGGGCCAAGATTATAAGCCTCGCCCCACTCGTTACCTATTTTTTTGACCGCCCACAAGTCCATTTCTCCATAACCTCCATCGCGATTAGAGGCGAAAACGAGAAGAGATCCATTGGGCGAAAGTGTTGGGTGAGCCGTATTTGCATCGGGTACATTGAAGTCAACTTTTCGTTCGTTTACCCACGTATCATTCTCAAACTCTGCCGTAAAAATCCGTAGGCCGAGGAGATTTTTACGCTTACGTCGTTTCTTCCTTCGTGTATCGTCGTTACGCGTAAAATAAATCTTGTTGTAGGAAGTGTCAAACGTTAATGGACCCTCGTTAAAAGAACTGGATAATTCTCGGTAAAAGGGCTGGACGTCAGAAAGAACACCCGAAAAACTGCGTGTGGCTTGATATAACTTGGCAATATTCTCTCCTGAGCGTTGATCCTCTATTCGATATTTCAACTCTTCGACGTTAGTCGTTAAGTACACTACTCCATCTCGATAGTAGGCGGGGCTAAAGTCGAGATCTGTGCTGTTCACATTGATCTCATTACTGATTACTACCCGATCATCTTCTAGCAAAAGCTGCCCAAAAGAAGCATACCCGAAGCAGATACCAAGTATAAAAAGAAGCAAAAATCTCATACAGACAATTTCATGTATTGGAGTATCCAGAGCCTACCATATGGGTAAATTCTCCATTCTTCGAAAACACATCATTGCTCACCTTTCGGGAAAACAAGTGCTGCGCAAACCAAAGACTCCTACACCGCGAAAGGTAGCTGTATCCTAGTAGATGAACTACTTGCTCGACTGCCTGTGGATAAAACCGCAGGTTTTGGCGAAAGCTCACAAATTGAAACCCTTTAGACTACTAGAAGAACCTTGGACTTACTAAGTCATCACGTTGTGACCCAAGATCGAAACGCCCCATCACTTCAAACGATCCAGCGGTCTGGCGAGCAATGTCGCTAATGCCGATATCGTATGCTCCGCCAAACCCAACTTTATCGCTAATCTGGTAAAACAAAAGTAGATCAAGACTCTCTCCATTTCCATCTCCACCTGTTCGGTAACCAACGCCACCCATGACCTTCTTAGCATAGACTGCTCCGAGGTTGAGGTTTATGTCAGTAGGAGCTCCTTGGACAACAGTCACCAACATACTCGGCTTGAAATCGATGTTGCTAGACAAGGGAATAAGGCCTGTTGCGGTCAAATAAACGTGGGGAGAAATGCGTGCTCCATCATCTCCTTTAGACTCGTCGAAAGAAATTTTAGAACGGTAAATGTGTGGTACACCTACCCCGATTGACAAGTAATCAGAAGCTTCGAAGAGTAAACCAATACCAACATTTCCTTCCCAAGTGGCGAAATTATTGGCTAGATCGATACTGTTATCATTCTCAGTTCGTAGCACAACAGATGGATCAGAAAAGTCAACTGCCCAGCGCTGCATTGATCCTTGAAGTCCCAGTCTAACAGAATGCTCATCGCTCAATTTCAACTTGTAATTGTACGACATCGATGCATAGGTATTGTCAATTATTCCTTTGCTCGCATGGTTGAGCTGAACGCCAAAACCTACCGCATCTGATACGATTGGGGCGTTAAAACTTAACAACTGTGAAGTTGGTGCTCCTTCGAAACCAGCCCACTGCTGACGATAGAGGCCTGTGATTGACGCAACACCTCTTGCCCCTGCGGCAGCAGGATTATAGTACAATGCGTTTTGCGTGAAAAAGGTATACTGACTTTCCTGCTGGCCGTACAGCATAAATGCTGTAGGTATGAGCATAGCAACCAGTAAAAGACGCAGCGATGTTGTCCAACCAAACTGCGGCTGAGTTAGTGTGTAAGTATGCATGGGTTATCGGTAAATGGTGATGAATCCGCGCTGCTCTCCGCCGCTTGGCGATTCACGGAAAAGGAAATAATAAGTGCCATCAGGTAGACGCTCACCTTCGTATGTGCCTTCCCAGTCGTTTTGGTAAGGTGCAGCAGAAAAGACCTCGTCACCATACTCATTATAGATCGTCAATGAGTTTTGCGGAAGCTGAGTAGGATCATCGAGACAACTGATATAAAATGCATCATTTTGTCCGTCTCCATTTGGCGTGATTACGGTCATTGCGATGCAGCGTTCGGTGTCGTAATCAAGCTCCACGTTAATGATTGCTCTAGAGCAAAGTGAAGGACAATCATCGTAACAGATCTCATACTCAACTCGATCTTCACGAGGTGCAGATTCATCGCTCGTGTAGAAGATAAAGCCGTCCTGCGTTACAGTAGCTGTTCCAAAAATTGGCTCACGAGTGATCGTGATGCTTGTACCATTCCCAGACAGAATATCATTCTCCTGAATATTAATAGTACCTCCATCACTTTCTAAAGTGAACTCATAGAAGTCATCGACGGCTTCTGGAGCAGACAATACAGTAAGCTCGATTGGGTCAGAAGCTGGGCTAGCACATCCGTTAGGGAACGTTGCTACAACACTGTACTCTCCGCTCAACCCAGCAGTAAGACTTTGAATCACAGGATTCTGATCCGTAGAGGAGTATCCATTAGGCCCTGTCCATAAGTAGGTAGCGCCTTGTACTTCACTGGCAAAAAGCTGAACCGTCTCGCCACGACAAAGTGCACCATCAAAGAAAGTCTCCAACTGATCTGCCCCTTGAGTTACATTGATTGTTACGGAAGATGTCGTTTCACACCCAGCCGCGTTTTCGACCGTCACTGTGTAGACACCAGAATTTGCATCGGTTATATTAGAAAGCTGTGGACTAGCCTGAGTACTTGTAAATCCAAGTGGTCCTGTCCAACCAGTAACTGTTCCTTCTCCAAGTGTTTCTTGAAGTGTTATAGATTCGCCTGGAGTTACACAGTCGGTATTTCCAATGAAGCTTGCTTGCGCATTTGGAGCGTCCATGACAACGATATCTATACTTCGAGTCTCGCTAGTACAACCATCTCGCTCTATCGCTAAATCGAAATTGTACGTACCTGCAACCGTTGGAGTAACCGTGATAGAAGACTGATTGCTTGAACCTGGAATTCCTGCGTCAACATTCGTTGCGTCAGCACTCCAGAGATAATTGAATCCAGAACCAAAGTCTGTACCTGTTAAGGTTGCTGATTCTCCCAAACAAAGCATCGTTGCATCCGCTTGAACAACCGGTGGATTAGGTCGATCACTTACTTGTACATTGATAGAAGTATCCGCCGTACAACCATTTGGTGAGCTCACTCGCAGACTATAAAGTCCTGCATTAGATGCTGTAGCATTTTGAATGAGAAGTAGTGCATTACTACTCAACACTGTTCCGTTTGGACCTCTCCATTCGTAAGTGCTTGCAGTTCCGCTAATTTCTTCAAGGCGCAAATCTTGAGCTCCATCCGAGCAAGAAAGGTCATTACTTCCTGTGATATTAAACGTCGGAGTATCCTCAACGATAACCGTCGTACAAACCTCTTGAGAAGCACATCCGCCAACCGTTGCGATATAGCATACATCATATGTACCTGCAACGCTAGCTTGGAAGACCGACGCAAAGTTTACAGGATTGAGGGAGGCCCCAACACTTGGACTAACAGTCCAAGAATAGTCAACTGAAGTGCCAGTATAAGCCGACCCTGTGAAAATGATTTCTTGGTCCACACAAGGAGTTGGATCACTCACTGTTACTAATGGCGTAGAAGGCTGAGTACCAACATTAATCTGCTTAGAGATTGTCCCTGTACATCCATTTTCAGTACGAACGACGACTGTGTAAAGGCCGTTATTTGCTGCTGTTGCGTTTGGAATGATCGGCGTCTCCATAGAAGAAGCAAAACCGTTAGGACCACTCCATTGCCAATTAACGAGCATTAGGCCTGAGGTGTCAGCCACCTGTAAAACGAGGTCATTCCCTTGATCACCGCACACAAATTCAGGGGTTAGAATTTCTAGCATAGGGTCCCCATCAACGATTACAGTGATGCTATCAACTTGAACACATCCACCTTCTGTGCGAGTGCGGACTGTGTAATTTCCAGCATCGGCAGTAGTCACATTGCTTAACGTTATGATGCTATCGGTAGATGCAAATCCGTTAGGACCACTCCACGTGTAATTAGCTCTTCGTATCCCCGTTGGTTCAAGAATAACGGTTGCTCCATTACAAACAGAAGAGTCTGGCGAAGTAATGTCTAAAGTTGGTACAGCTTCGATTCCAATGCTTAATTGACACTGTGTTGTTGTACCATCTGCAGCAGTTGCTTCAAATAATAAAAAGCTGAATCCGGTTGGAAATATTGAGCCACTTGGAGCACCTCCTATTTGACGAACAGTAGCGGATCCACATTGAGTTGTTGCTGTCGGAAGATCGAAATCGATGAAGATCCCGTCACAGCCTGATCCAAACGTACTTCGAATGAAATTATCAGGATCAGAAATCAATAAGCCATCAGCTCGGTAGAGAATGCTACGAGGGCAATCAAAAACTGGTGCTGTACCTCCTGTTACGCTTACGCTAAAACTACAGCTATCTACATTGCCCGCTGCATCCGTTGCGTAAGCCGTTACGGTCGTATCACCAACGCTAAACATTGAGCCGTTTGGAATTGAGTACGAGTAGGATATCGTCGAACAGTTGTCGAAAGCAATCGGGTCAGTCCACGTTACGATTGCTTCGCATGAGCCCATTGGTGCGGCCACCGTAACATCGGCAGTACAAACATCGATACTTGGAGCATCTTGATCCAAAACAGTAACGATAAAACTGCATGATGCAGTCTCGCCGTTCGGTAAAGACGCCTCATAAGTAACCGTAGTTGTACCGAGAGGGAACGCCTGGCCAGGACTATGTGAAGCAACCACAGTAGGTGTGTTACAAGCACTAGAGAAGCTCGGTTCTATCCACTGAACGTTCATGCCTGCACAAGCATTCATGTCTGCAATAGCTGTAAGGTCAGCCGGGCAATTGGCGACTGCAATTGTTTCAATGTCACTAATCGTCACATCGAACGTGCAGATCGTTTGAGCACCTTGTCCATCAGTTGCTGTGTAAGTAACCGTTGTTACGCCAACGGGGAAAAAGTCTCCAGGATTATGTGTGCTCGAAAGCATAATCGGATTGCTACAAGCATCC
>CALDTK010000003.1 GCA_937924035.1 uncultured Saprospiraceae bacterium
AGTGCCTGAGCATCGGTATTACAAATGGCGAAGTCTACACCAACGATGTTTTGCTTAAACATATGTGTAACGGCATTAGAACCACCGCCTCCGACTCCGAGGACTTTAATGATGGTACCGTTGTGCTTGCGACGTGCGAGATCAAAGATCATGAGCTATAATTGAATCTCGAAAAACTCGAGAGGAAAGTAAAAGAATTGCTGGTTGGACCAGCGAGAAGGAGGAGCTGAGTGTTGCCTAAGACATTAAATCATGTCAGGATCTTCGTCGGCGTCAAACCAAGTCTTGAGACTAGTCACGACTTTAGATTGAGCTTTTGTAAACCAACCTGGACTAGACTCTTTTGCTGAGGTAACGTCTCCTTTACCATTCACAGAAGAAGATGATGCTTTTTCAAGAGCACTCGATCCATTTGAAAGAAGATTAGTCTCTTCATCCGTTTCAGGAGTCTCTAACTCATTAGCTAAACTGGGATTCAAAGCAACACGTTCTGCCTTGTCAATTCCACCGATCAAAAGACCGATTGAAGTAGCAAAGATTGGACTGCTTAACTCTGAATCATATCCTTGAGCGAGATGCTCAACTGGGAGACCAATTCGTGTTGGAATTCCTGTAAAGAATTCAGTGAGCTTATCGATATTCTTCAACAAGCTTCCTCCACCAGTAAGAACGATTCCTCCCTGAAGGCGATCTCGGACATTCGATAGACTGATTTGGAAATCGATATAGCGAAGGATTTCCTCCATTCGCACTTCGATGACTTCAGCGAGATGTGCTTCACTAATCTCTGTATGCTGCTGTCCACGACGATTCGCGATACGGATATAACGATTGTTTGCAGCTTCGCTTGCAAGAGCGTTTCCAAACTTCGTTTTTAGGTCTTCTGCATCTGCAGGAGTAATCTGGAAAACTTGACGGACATCACTTGTAATTACATCGCCTCCGAAAGGAAGGACGCAAGTATGGCTAATTACGCCATCAGCGAAGATTGTAATATCTGTAGTTCCGCCACCGATATCAACTAGGACAACTCCTTCACGACGGTCAGCTTCAGTAAGAACACTTGCTGATGATGCGATCGGTTCGAGTGTTAATCCAGTCACCTTTAAGTTTGCTTTCTCGACACATCGCATGATGTTTTTCGAAGCAAGTTTCTGGCATGTAATGATGTGGAAGTTTGCTCCAAGGCGAGTACCGCACATACCGATTGGCTCAGTAATACCCCACTCATCATCTACAGCAAAATCTTGCGGTATGATGTGGAGGATCTCTTCTCCAGGTTTTAGCGGAAGCTTTCGCATTGAAGTGATCAGCTCGTCAATATCAAGCTGAGTGATCTCTGCGATATCGTCTTCACGGGTTATCATTCCGTGGTTCTGACGACTGGCGATATGCTGTCCAGCAATGCCCACATTCACTCGATCGATTGACTGTCCAATTTGGCGCTCAGCTCGCTGAACAGCCTCTTGAATAGCTTTAACCGTTTTGTCGATGTTAGTAACTACACCACGCTGAACACCGTCTCCAGCCACGCGACCAAAGCCTAATATTTCAACCTGTTTTAAATCGTTTCGCCGACCTACAATGGCGCAAACTTTGGTTGTCCCGATATCAAGGGCGACAACAAAGTCAGTTTTTTCAGTTTCTTCCCATTTCATCGTAAAGTGTTTATCGTGCTGTTTCAGTTTCTCAAAAAATTCACGCTCTGGTACGGCGTTTACTATCTGCTGTTCCTATGACTTGATCTCCATAGCGCAAGTCAATATTTTTATAAGCATCCCAGCCCATCTCAGGGACTACTCCCTGGATATATGCTTTATACTTATAAAGTTTCTTATCAAGATCAGTCAAGTCTCCAAGGCTTATGTCAGATGAACCCAATTTTGGGACTAAAATATACTCACCTCTGCGGAAATCTATTTGTTCAATTAATGCGCTGAATAGTTCGTCATCATAGAGAGCTTTCGCTAAAACAAATACCTCAAGGGTTAGCGAATCTGCAATAGCCTCTTTAAAAGAAGGGACATCACCTGTTAAGACGGGAACCCTAACGTTATCGTGCTTGCTTAAAGGAAGTATGTCACCATTCGGTCCGAGATAGTAGTCACTACCTGTACGATGATGAATACGAAGAATAGGCTCGCGCTGGGTAATGCGAACATTTAGCACACCATCAAAACCTGTATAAATATTTGCATCGTCTACAAAAGGATCTTCACGAACAAAGTCTTCTAACTCAGATAACTCAAGTTTATCGATAGACTGTCCAATAAGTGCTCCGTGAACACCAGCATCAAGCCGCTTTTCAATATCAGAACTTTCTATTAGGAAACTACCCGTTGGGGTCGGCTGTATATCTACTACCACATCTACAATACGGCTACCCAAGCGGGTTATTCCCGCATATGCTGCTAGCGTAAATGCTGCTACCAGGAGGCCGACAAGCGTGCGGCGCCACAGCCTGGTAGACTGTAGTTTTTGTTTCATAGTGTTTTATAGTTCCTCAAACAATCAATCGGCCGAAACCAGACTTCTTGCTAATCCGTCAATATCACCTGCACCCATAAAAAGTAAAACGTCTCCGTCAAGAACCTTCAAGAGTGCGGATGCTTCCGAACTGGCCACAAGATACTTTTTATCCACAGAAATATTAGAAAAAATTGTCATAGATGATACGCCTTCAATTGGCTGCTCCCTTGCAGGATAAATCTCTAGTAGTACGACTTCCCCTAATTCACTGAGCGCACGGGCAAAATCGCTTGCAAAGTCTCGAGTCCGGCTATACAGGTGCGGTTGAAAAATACCTATAACTCGGTATGTCGAAAAAAGCTCCTGTGCCGCCTTAATGCTAGCTGCAACCTCAGTTGGATGGTGGGCATAGTCGCTAATCGCAATCGCTCGTCCTATTTTACCAAGGCGCTCAAATCTGCGCGCAACTCCCAGAAAACCACTAAGCTTTTCAATCGCTTTTTCTAGAGATGCGCCAGTTGCAGAAACAGCCGCGAGTGCAGCAACCGCATTCTCGACATTATGTGCCCCTGGCATCATCAAACGTAAGTTTTCAAAAACACCTTGTGGACAAGTAAGTCTAAACTCAAAAGCACCATCGACTACTTGAAGCTGGTCTGCATTCCAAGCCGCAGACGAATCATTACAGCCATATGTAACTACAGAAACATGCTGTAAGCTGCTCGCTAATTTTTCAGCAATCTTGGGTTTGGTGATGACTACACCATCTGGATCGACCTTAGCAATGAATTGTCGAAACGAATCTTCAAAAGCGCTTTCCTCTCCGTAAATATCCAAGTGGTCTGCTTCGATATAACTAATGATCGCAACGTCAGGTGATAGACTCAGAAAACTTCGGTCATATTCATCGGCTTCAACAACCAACCATTCTCCTTCGCCTGCGAGGTAATTGGTTTTATAATTTGTACTTATACCTCCAAGAAAAGCAACCGCATCGGTTTCTAGCTCTCGCATTAAATAGGCAGCCATTGTACTGGTGGTAGTCTTCCCATGCGTTCCTGCAACACCAAGGGTTTTATGTCCTTGAGAAATAAGCCCCAAAGCTTGTGCTCTTTTTACCAAGCGAACCGGACGTTGCTCCAATGCAATGAGTTCACCAAAATCCTTAGGAACTGCTGGAGTATAAATCGCCAAATCAATATCCGCAGGAATAAGATCTGGTTGATCTTCATAGTGAACATCAATTCCTTCTGCTACTAACGCTTTGGTCAATGCACTTTCACGCAGATCATAACCGCTCACTTTTATGCCACGTGCGTTGTAGTAACGAGCGAGTGCGCTCATCCCAATGCCCCCAATTCCGACGAAGTAGACATGCTTAAGTTTAGCGACTGACATAATTAAGAATGTGTTGTGCAATGTGTTTAGCAGCATTGGGCCTTGCGGAGTCAGCAGCAGCTTTGGCCATTTTAGCCAATGCCTCGCTATCTCCTAATAGCTGCGAAAGTGTGGTACTTAATTTTTCTACCTGTTGATTGTCAGGCACAAGTACTGCCGCACCGGTACGCTCAACAGCTTTTGCATTTGCCGTTTGGTGATCTCCAGAAACGTTGGGACTCGGTATTAGTAGACTTGGCTTTCCAAGCAATTGCAGTTCAGAAATGGACAACGCTCCAGCACGACACGCCACGAGATCCGCGGCTGCATAGGCTAAATCCATTCGCTCGAGATAAGGGACACATTTTACGTTTGGAAGCTTCGCTGTTTCGCTTTCGCTAAAACGAGTAAAGTATCCTTCACCCGTCTGCCAAATAACCTGCAAGTCTGAATGTGCCTTCCAAAAAGCATGCATCTCTACAAATGCTTCATTCATTTTTCTGGCTCCCAAGCTTCCGCCAAAACTCAATAAAGTTGGCTTAGCAGGATCGAGACCAAAATGTGCCCTACCCTCTTCTTTTGGAACCAAACTATCCGCACTCAATGACTTTCGCAATGGATTGCCGGTGTGTACTGTTTTAGCGGAAGCGAAATAGGATATAGCTTCAGGATAAGCAACAAAAATCGACTTTGCAATTTTGCCTAATAGTCGATTGGTTACTCCAGCCAATGCATTTTGCTCTTGCAAAAAGACAGGCACCCCCAACGTATACGCAGCCGCAAGCGCAGGTCCACTTGCATACCCGCCAGTCCCTATGGCAATGTCTGGATGAAAGTCTTTAACAGTTTTACGAGCCTTCCCTAAACTCCGGACGAGTTTAAATGGAAACGCAAAATTTCGTTTATCTAAACTTCTATGAAACCCAGCGACAGGTAATCCTACAATTTTATAACCTGCAGCAGGAATACGGCGCATTTCCATTTTACCCTCTGCTCCGACAAACAGAAACTCGCTATCAGGTGCCAACTCTTTTAAAGCCGCAGCAATTGCTAAGGCAGGATAGATATGTCCTCCAGTACCTCCACCAGAAAGTAAAATGCGTAATGCAGCCATAAAGAATAAACGCTTAAACGGCCTTAGCTCGTACAGTCTTAGCCTTCTTAAGCTTGCCCTTATCCTCAATTACACGGCTTACGCTGAGAATGATACCAAAAGCGATACAAGAGAAAACAAGCGATGTACCACCTCTTGAAATAATCGGAAGTGTTAGTCCAGTGACTGGAAAAATATTTACCGCAACGGCAATATTTGCGAGTGCCTGCATGACGATTAGCAAACTCAAGCCGATGGCCATGATTGCCCCGAATAGTTTCGTTGATTTCGTGAGCAAGCGGCAACTTCTAATAAACAACCATAGGTAAAGGCCGATCACTACAAATGATCCGACGAGTCCATATTCCTCAACAATAACTGGATAAATAAAATCCGCGTGACTGGTAGGAATGAAACTCCGTTGTACACTCATGCCTGCACCTTCTCCAAAGACCCCTCCTGTCGCAATCGCAATTTTTGAACGGATTACTTGGTCCGCTTCCGAACCGTTGTAGAATGTAGTCAATCGAGAGACCCACGTCTCTAAACGTACAGTATCTGGCGCAATGGTTCCGAGTACAATTAGTCCAGCAAACACAACAATACCCAAGGCTAACGCTCCGCCGATATACTTCATTGGAAGTCTACCAATAAACAGCATGACCATCGACGTTGCAAAGAGCATCAAAGCCGTTGACAAATCTGAAGGGGCGATCAACCCACAGACAATAAGCACTGGAGCTACGATCGGACCGAAGAGACCTTTTCCTTCTTTGAGACGATCCTGATATGCACTGATTGCTCGCGCGAGATAAACGATCAACCCAATTTTAGCAAAATCAGATGTTTGAAACCTTATGCTTGTAAAAGGGACTTGCAACCAGCGACGAGCATCACTGAGCTCAACACCCCACAGTATAGTATAGGCTAGCAAAATAATACTAGCTCCCAGCAACCATGGTGCTATGGATTTAAATCGGTAATGAGGTGTTCGATAAGCACCATATGCTAACCCGATTCCCATCAAAACATGAATCGCGTGCTTAGCCAGGGTAATCTCATAGCGACCTCCATCCATACGAACGGAAAGACTCGCACTTGCAGAATAGACCGCGAGCATTGAGAAAATGATTAGAACAAAAAAGATGAACCAAATGGTCGTATCGCCGCGCAAGGAGCGAAGAGGTGAAGCGTTCATGAAGTGTGTTGTAGTGTTTCTCGAAAATTCGGGATCGCCATGACCGCTGCCCGAAACTGATCTCCGCGGTCGATATAATTTTTAAATAAATCGAAGCTTGCGCAGGCCGGTGATAACAAAACTACATCACCTGACTGAGCTATTGTGCATGCTTCTTCAATTGCTGACTTCAAACTCGAAGTATTCTTAAATCTCTCACCATAAAAAGAAAAAGCTTTCTCAATTTTCTCATTATCAAGTCCAAGCGCGATTACTGCTTTCACATTCTTTTGAACGAGTGGCAAAAGAGACGCATAATCATTCCCTTTATCAATACCTCCAACAATCCAGACGATTGGCTGGCTAAAAGAACGAAGGGCTTTATCGACGGCATCTAAGTTTGTGGCCTTAGAATCATTGACGAATTCTACTCCATCAACAAAACCAATTCTTTCTAGTCGATGAGGTGCATTTTCAAAACTGCGTAATGCTTTCGCCAAAACATCAGCTTTGACTCCGGTAAGTTCTGCAGCAGTTAAAGCAAAGCTTGCATTCGCCGCATTATGAGGTCCTGCAAGCGAAGTATTTTCGAGATTGTATTCCTTTGTTGGTGTGACGGCTACCCCACTTACGTACTCAGCTGGCATGTCAATTTGGTGCACTTTTTCCAAAGCCAACTCTTGCAGATGAAGAGCATGTTTTTGCGAAAGCTCATCACCGGCTTGCAGCCAAGTACCATCGCTATGCTGCGTTTTTTTAAGGTTATACTTTGCCGCTGCATATGCGTCAAAGCTATTATCGTATCGATCCAAATGATCTGGCGATAGGTTTAGCACCATGCCAATGTCGACATGAAAAGCGTCTATATCTTCAAGTTGGTAAGAACTCAACTCGAGTACAAACCAATCGGCATCAGGTTGTTCAAGCAAAAGTCGCGCATAACTTACGCCTACATTACCTCCGACAGCTACGTTTATGCCGGCTGTTTTCAATAAATGACCGAGCAATAGGGTCGTCGTTGTTTTACCATTACTCCCTGTGATGCCGATCACCTTTCCTTTTCGATATGGAGCACAAAACTCCATTTCGCCAATAACGCGGATACCGTGAGTTTTGGCAGAAGCTACAAGAGGAACTTCCCAGGGGATTCCAGGGCTTTTTACGATCACATCTATGCCTTCAAGCACCTTGGCGCCATGACCATTCTGCTCAAAGTCAATGTCATTCTCAGAAAGCTCTGACACAGCTTCTTCTGATAATTTTCCCGCATCACTTACGAATACCGAATAGCCTTGAGCTATGGCAAGGAGCGCTACACCCCTTCCACTCTCACCGCCACCTAATACGAGTAAGCGCTTTTGCATTATCGAATTTTAAGTGTGACCACTGATAATACAGCAAAGAAGATAGCCACAAGCCAAAAGCGAATCACGATCTTAGATTCATGCATTCCTTTTCGCTGATAGTGATGATGTAAAGGAGCCATTAAAAAGACTCTCTTACCCTCGCCGTATTTTTTTCTGGTATACTTAAAATATCCAACTTGAATCATCACCGATAGATTTTCAAGCAAGAAAATACCACACATCAAGGGTATTAGAAGTTCTTTACGCAAAGCGATTGCAAGTGCTGCAATGATTCCTCCTAAAGCTAGCGACCCAGTATCGCCCATGAATACTTGAGCAGGGTGTCCATTGTACCATAGAAACCCTAGACAAGCTCCAACGAGACAAGCCGTAAAGACTACTAATTCACCTGTCCCGGGTAAATACATGATGTTGAGATAATCGGATGCCAAAGCGTTACCACTTACATATGCAAAAGCCAAAAGTGTAAGTCCGATTATTGCGCTAACCCCAGCAGCCAAGCCATCTATACCGTCCGTTAAGTTCGCAGCATTACTTACTGCAGTCACGACGACAATGACAAGTGGCACAAAAAGTAACCAAAGTAAAATGTCCGCGTTGTCACCAGCCAACTGGGCAATCGCACCATAATCTAAGGAATTTGACTTCAGAAAAGGAACCGTTGTAATCGCTTGCTTTACGTATGCATAGTCGGCAACAACTCCAGGATCATCGGTGGGTACACTAATCGTACGCACAATCTCATACCCCTGTGCCTCAGCCTCTTCTAAATCATACCTAACGACTACGTCATCACTGAGTAGCATCGTAACACCAACCAAGATTCCAAGTCCGATTTGACCGAGCACCTTAGACTTAGCTGAAAGACCTTCTTTGTTCTTTTTAAAAACCTTGATATAATCATCCATAAATCCAATCACTCCCATCCAAATAGTGGAGACAATCATTAAGATGATGTAGACATTATCAAGTTTCGCAAAGAGTAATGCAGGAATCAAAATTGCTAAAATGATGATGATTCCACCCATCGTAGGCGTTCCTTCTTTTTGCTTCTGGCCATCTAAACCCAAGTCACGCACAGTCTCACCGATTTGAAGACTTCGAAGTTTTTTGATGATTCTCCCACCAATACCAACTGAAACTAAAATCGAAACAATGACCGCCATTGCCGCGCGGAACGTAAGGAAACGGAACAAGCCTGTCCCCGGAAAAGACGTATGTGCGTCTAGGTATTCGAACAGCTCGTATAACATACCGTCGTGTGACTTTGG
>CALDTK010000004.1 GCA_937924035.1 uncultured Saprospiraceae bacterium
CGCCGAGCAACACGTGCTACCCAACGGGTTTACAGTGTATCTAAGCCCCAATCCAGCCGAACCACGCATCTATACAGAGATTGCCGTTCGTGCAGGAAGCAAACACGATCCCGATCGAAGTACAGGGCTTGCACATTACCTCGAGCACATGCTCTTCAAAGGGACAGATCAAATTGGGTCGAGCAATTGGGAAGCCGAGGAACCGCTTCTCCAAGAAATCGCGAAGACTTACGAAGCGCATCGCAACACCACAGATCCCGAAGCACGAAATAATCTATACGCCAAGATTGACCAACTCAGTCAAGAGGCCGCCAAATATGCCTTACCCGGAGAGTATGATCGCCTCATCGCGCAGATGGGGGCGCGCCATACCAACGCTTATACCTGGGTAGATCAAACCGTCTTCCTGAATGACATCCCAAGCGGCGAACTTGGACGATGGATGAAGCTTGAGTCAGAACGGTTTTCAAAACTCGTGCTGCGTCTCTTTCATACCGAGCTGGAGACCGTCTTTGAAGAGTTTAACATCTCGCAAGACAAAGACATTCGTAAAGTGATGCGCACTGCCAACGAAGCGTTGTACAGCCCGCACCCTTATGGAACGCACACCACCATTGGCAAGGGCGAACACCTCAAAGCACCGAGTCATTACGACATCTACGACTTTTTCGCTAAGCATTATGTACCAGGTAACATGACTATGGTTTTGGCAGGTGATTTTGATCCTGCTGAAGCCCTCGAATGGGCGCGTAAAACCTTTGGACAGTGGGAGTCAAAAGCGATTCCCGAATACAAAGCACCTACGCCACAGGAAGTCAAAAAGGAGTCGCTCGAAGTATTCGGGCAAGAAGCCGAATCAGCCTATATGCACTGGAGAATACCCGGGGCAGGAACACCTGAATCCATAGTTGCTCAGCTTGCTTCTGGGATGTTGTACAACCGCCAAGCAGGAATCTTTGACGAGGCACTACTGCAAACGCAAAAAGTACTTTCAGCTTCTGCAGGTGTAACACCCATGGCCGAATATGGCACGTTCAGATGCACTGTAAAACCAGCTCCTGGTCAGAGCCTTGAAAATGCAGTAGCCTTAGTTCAAACTCAGATTGCGAGACTTGCTTCAGGTGATTATCCGGACTGGCTTCGCGATGCTGTTTTGGTAGATCATGAAGTCACCATGAATCGTAGCGCGGAGTCAAATCAAGGTCGAGCGGGAATACTAACAACGGCTTTTTTACATCGACTCGAACTTGAAGATGTGCTTCATCGGGTTCACAAGTTGAAGCAAGTCTCAACGGAAGAGGTTCAAGCTTTCGCCAAAACCTACCTCGATCCTACAGCGTGCATCACTGTGTATAAGCGTCAAGGAGATGACCCCACAGTCATGAAAGTTGATAAGCCCGATATCACGCCAATTCCGCTTCAAACTGACCACTTTTCTGGTTTTGCCGAAAGGCTACTAAAAACAGAACCGAAGCAAATTGAAGCTCGGTTTGCCAACCTCAACGAAGAGATTCATCAAGAAAAACTAAGCGATGGAGTAGTGCTTCATCACCTCGACAACGAGGAAAACGATCTTTTCGAATTACTCTATGTCTTCGACTTTGGAACCCGAAGCGATCGCTGGATCAGCTTTGCAACCAAGTACCTGAACTACCTCGGAACCAGTCGCCGAACCAATGCTCAAGTTCAAGTTGATTTTTACCGACTCGGATTGCAATGGCAAGTGCAAGCCTCTGCGCACCGAGTTTATCTAGGAGTTAACGGTCTCGACAAGCACCTTCCCGAAGCGCTCGAACTGCTCGATGAGCTTATTCGCGATTGCCAACCCGATGAAGATCGTTGGACTACGCTCGTAGAAAATACCGCACAAAATCGTCAGAATCAACGTACCGACAAGCAAATGGTGCTGCGCCGAGCGATGAATCAGTACGGACGTTTTGGCGACAAAGCACCGCTGGCCAATAACCCAACGCTAAGCGAACTCAAGGCGAAAGACGCCTCGGATCTCGTCACTTCACTTCATGCACTTGCTGAGATGGAGCGCGCAGTATTCTATTACGGTCCAACTGACGCTGCAAAAGTAAAGGCCTTAGTTCAAGACAAAACGTACCTTCCAACCATAAGCAGAAAGCCAACGCGCGCACAACCACTTCCCGTAATTGTGCCCAAAGCTGATGAAGTTAAAGTTGTCGATTTCCCAGGAGTACAAGTTGAAATTCTAGCCCTACGCCACGTCGCTCCAGGCTTCGACGCCGAAGCTTGGATCATGGCAGAATGGTTCAATCAATACTATGGACTAGGCCTAAGTTCGGTAGTTTTTCAAGAGCTTCGTGAGAGCCGTGCTTTAGCGTATTCGACCTATGCCTACTCAGAAACACCAGACCGTAAAGACGGCAACCAGTTTCTACAAGCGTTCATCGGTACACAACCAGATAAGCTTCAAACAGCGCTCGATGCAATGACCAGTCTGTTGCGTGATTGGAAGTGGGATGCCGCCGCCGCCGAACGTGTTCGTTCAGGTATGCTTCAGCAGATGCGAACAGAAAGAGACCTCCGCCAATCGCGCTACTGGTTGTGGCGCCAAGGCCTAGACCGAGGAATTACTTCTAATCAACGGGAGTGGCTCTACAAGCAACTTGAAAAAGCAACGCCTGCTGATTTGGAGGTGTATTTCAAGCGCCTTAATAATGCGCCGACCACTTTCTTGGTCTTAGGAAATAAGGAGCACCTCAACATGGAAACACTTGCGTCTTTCGGCGAGGTAGAAGAGCTTACATTGGATACAGTATTTGGCAACAACCTGTCGTAGGTCTGCGCAACATGAATGAGCGCTATCGACAAATTCTCCGTCTTTTGGAGACGGAACCTAGTCCGCTACAACTTGTCGAGTGGCCCGCGGCAACAGCAGCTGGAGTTGAGCTTTATGTGAAGCGCGACGAGCTACTTGATCCTCGTATCAGCGGAAATAAATGGCGAAAGCTATTACCTCAAATTGCTTGGGAGTTGCGGCAAGGAGCTACACACTTTGCGACGGTAGGTGGGGTGCACAGCAATCACATTCCTGCGTTTGCGGCGCTGCTCAATCGACTCCACTCATCGTATATTGCTTATGTGAGATCGGTGGGAGCTCAGCCATCAATTCCCAAAAATGTTGCCTTCATAAGAGGAGGTGTTCCGACGCCACTTTCTCCAAGTCTAGCCCCGTGGGTATCTCGACGGCCTTCAGATAAGCACGGGGCTTTAGCAAAAACTTGCGGCCTTGAACTTCGTAGCGCCACTCGCGAACAAGTAAGAGCGTGGCGCGCATCACCCCCTACGCCCAAAGTACTAGACGGAGCAACTTGGATTCCCGAAGGAGGAACCACCAAACTCGGATTGCTTGGATTGGCCAGTTGCTATCGTGAAATAGAACAGCAATTAGGTCAAGTACCCGATGCGATCATCACAGCGGTTGGAAGTGGCGGTACTGCTGCTGGCCTCGCCAGAAAAGCAAACTGTCCGATTTATGCCATGGATGTTGTCGGAGACAAAGGACTACTAGATCGTGTCAAACAACTCCTTTCACCAGAAGCTTTCAATCGGATCAAATTCCTCTCCGCTCAACTCACAAGCTTCGCAAGTGGCGAGTCGGACATTTTACAAACGATGCTCAATTTTAAAGGCTACACCGGCATACAGCTCGACCCCATTTATACGGCCAAAGCCCTGCTTAAACTTGATCAATTGCTTTGGCGTGGTGAGTTCGAAGCGGGGAGTAAAATTGTCCTCGTCCACACAGGCGGGCTGCAGGGCTTAGAACCTTGGATAAAGCGGTATTGGCCGAGTGGTACGTAAGGGACGGAAGCCACCCTCTACAAGTTGTTCCCCAAAATGCCACCGCTTCGGAAAGCGGAAGCCAGCATTTTCTGCGCATCCCTATAAGCAGTCCGACATCCCAAATACCTAAGCAGGAATTACCTCACTGATCACATGCTTAATAATCTCTATCTCATAGCCCTTGCGCATCCCATAGGTGATCAAATCCTGCCGCTTCGCATAAGGATGTAAGCCATCTTTCTGTTTTTCGTAACGCTTTTCAAGTAAGATTTTCAGCGTGCCTTCATAATCATACTCTTCCAATTCTTGCATCGCAGCTTTGATGCAATACTTACTGATTTGGCGCTTTTTCAATTCAAGTTGAATACGAATACGGCCCCACTTCTTCATGCGAAATTTGCCGCGCGCATAGCTACGTGCAAAACGCTCCTCATCGAGAAAGCGCGTTTCGATCAGCTTGGCCATGACTTGGTCAACATCTTCACCGTACAAGCCTACTTCATAGAGCTTACGGCGCACCTCTTGGTGACAACGATCCTGATACGCACAGTAACGCTCTAGCTTTTTCAACGCCTGGCTTGGCGTAGATCGCTGTTTGAGGGAGTTGTTTCGTTGCCAGGCCATGAAGAATTCTTCAGAGATTTCAGTTCGGAGGGTTGCGATTTGGATTCGAGTTGCCGAAGTGAAGCACAAAGTAGAACATAGTGACTACCCAAAAAGTGAAAAGGCTGCAGTCTGAAATTCTGTTCCTTCTGCCGATAACACGGAGATTAACGTATATCTTTGGAGTATGCGAAAGCTCTACGTTTTTGGGGTGCTGGTTATGTCGTTTCTATTGACGGCAGGCACGATAGACTTGGCCAACCTGTTCGACTATGAACAGCTTCCTTTCCCAAATTATTTGCGCTTTGACAACACCCCGGCCAATAATCCCATCACCAATGAAGGCGCCACACTTGGTAGGGTCCTTTTCTATGATAAGGCGCTAAGCCTCAATCATACGGTGAGTTGTGCTTCATGTCATCAACAGGTCTTTGCCTTTGGTGACACGGCGCGCTTTAGTATCGGATTTGATGGTGAACGCACCAGAAAGCACTCAATGCGTCTCATCAACATGCGATACGCTGAAGATGAGCGCGCCTTTTGGGATGAAAGGGCGGCTACTATTGAACTTCAAACGACACAACCAATTCAGGATCATGGTGAAATGGGTTTTAGCGGAAGCGGAGGACAACCAACGATAGACTCTTTAATCTCTAGGCTCTCTTCACTTGAGCGCTACCGCATCCTTTTCCCACTAGTTTTTGGAGATAGTACCCTTACGGAATTAAAAATGCAACGTGCATTAAGTCAATTCATTCGAAGCATACAAAGCTTTGATAGCCGATTTGATGAAGGTCTAATAGAAGCTGGAAATATTGCTGCTCAATTCTCCAATTTCACCCAAGCAGAAAACAATGGAAAACGGCTCTTCCTTCAACCTGCCGGACTTGGTGGATGTCAGAATTGTCATTCGGCACCTGCTTTTGATATAGATCCTTTAGTGCACAATAATGGAGTTACTAGCAATCCAAGTAACCCCACTGTGCAAGATTTAAGCAACGTGCGGTCTCCAACACTACGCGACATGATAGGCCCCAATGGTGAGTTGAATGGGCCGCTGATGCACGACGGCAGTATGACCTCCTTGATGGAAGTGATAAATCATTACGATTCCATTCCTTCAAACATTGGTCTTGACGAACGTCTTCGAGGCGAAAACCAAGAAGATAGAGTCATTGGATATAGCAATACACAAAAGCGAAACCTAGTCGCATTTCTAGAAACCCTTACAGGCTCCAATGTCTATACGGAACCAGTGTATAGCGATCCCTTCGAGCCAGATGGGAGCATAACAATTGTTGAAGGAACTTCTCAAACGCGCGCCAGTAGCAACCTCCGATTTGAGGTTTATCCCAATCCAACCGTCGACTATCTAAGCCTGTCTTTGCCGAGGGAGGAATATCACGTTCGAATCTATAGTCAGCAAGGTCAATTAGTACTCGAGCAAAACGTTCAAGGACCGCTTGATAGAATTGACTTAAAAGCACTTTCAAAAGGAGCCTATATGCTTGAAGTAGGCAGTATTAATGAGTTCGCATTTGGCCGTAGTTGGGTCGTTAAGCGCTAAGATCGATTCCTTCAAAAACTCGTTCAACTTCAATTTCAGGAGGAAGCAGCACCGCTTGCCATCCCCGTGCTTTGGCTGCCTCGATATTCTCCGCACGGTCATCAATGAAGAGTAGTTGTTTTGGCGAAAGCTTGATGCCTGCCTCAGCTGCAGCATAAATCGCGGGTTCTGGTTTTACCGCGCCGACTTCATACGAGTAAAAAATCTCTTTGAAAAAGCGAGTTTCAAAATCTGGGATACCGAGTTCCTTCACGTGGTTGCGCACCCATTCAATGTGTAGTTGGTTGGTATTGCTGAGCACGTAAAGCGGAAATCGCTGTTGGAGTTGTGCTAACAAGTCAAACCTTTTGGGTTGGATGCCGAGCAAAATTTGGTTCCAGTAAGTGGTAACCTGTTTTGGCGAAATCCCTAAACGACTGCAGAGAACATCGACAAAGCCAGCGGTCTCTATCTCGCCTTTCTCATATTTTAACCAAAGTCCTTCTTGTGCTACCCAGTCCGTAAATGAAGCCTGCTCTTTTTCATTGATCCCAGCCGGCCAGCCTTTGCCATAAAAGTCATTGTCTAGGTCAATAAGAACGTTGCCTAAATCGAAAACAAGGGCGCCCACAAGCGACCAATCAATAATAGGTGGCTTCCAAGTTGGTATAGATGCTTGCATTAGCGTAACTTTGCGCCCGCGAAGGTGGGACCTGTAATTTTACAGGCCAAATCGGAGAAGGCGATTTACGTTTTTACTCCCTAGATACCACCCGTAGGCCCCTTAGCTCAGTGGTTAGAGCGCCCGGCTCATAACCGGTCGGTCCTTGGTTCAAATCCAAGAGGGGCCACTTTTTCTTTTCTATGCTTGCGTGAGCTTCTTTACACAGGCAAGGGCCCCGTGCAGAGCACGAGGGTCCTCGCCGTGCAGCGGGACTTTCGCCAAAACCAATCCACTCAAGGTTTTGAAGCAGAGCACAACAAACTCTTTCTCTTATGGCTTTTGGATTTCACAAACCGGGCGACAGACCAAGTCGTGACCGTGACGACCGCAATGCTGATAGAGACGAGCGTCCACAGCGCGAAGAGCTTAGAGAACCACGCAATGAAGATTCTCGAAGCGAAGAGCCACGTGAGCGACCTGCACCTCGTGAAGATCGACCTCAAGATCCATCTTCAGGAGAAGGACGTACCATAGGCCGAGGCTACGGTTCTCGTCGCGATGGAGAAGAAGCCCCTCGTAGAAGAGGAGGGAATCCATATCCAGCACCAAGAGAACGAAGAGAAGAACGTAACGATGCACCTCGCGAGGAGCGCCGTTCTTTCGGAAATCGAGATGATCGCGGAGCTTACCGCAACGAAGAGCGTCGCTCATTTGGCAACAGAGACGACCGTGGCGGCTACAACCGTGATGACCGTCCACAGCGACGCGATGATCGAGGTTATAGAAGCGACCGCCGCGATGATCGTGGAGGTTATTCTCGCGACGATCGAGGTGGTTTTGATCGCCGTGACGACCGTAGAGATGACCGCCAAGGAGGAGGACGTTGGGACGGGCCACCGCGCGACGATCGCCGCAGCTTTGATCGCCGCGATGATCGCGAAGGATTTGGAAGAGACCGCCGCGATGATCGAGGAGGTTATTCTCGAGACGACCGAGGAGGCTTTGGCCGCCGCGACGACCGTAGAGGAGATGACCGCCAAGGAGGAGGCCGCTGGGATGGTCCAACACGTGACGATCGCCGCAGCTTCGACCGCCGTGACGACCGTGGGGGATACAACCGGAACGACGATCGCAGGGGAGGCTACGATCGCCGCGATGATCGAGGAGGTTACGACCGTCGCGATGATCGCCGAGGCGGAGGAGGATTCAGCCGTGGAGGTAGCTATCGAGACACTCCACGTCGCGAAGGACCGCCAAGCCGTTCGCGTGAATGGCGTGACATGAGCAATCGATACGATGCTCCTCGCCAAGCTCCCGCACCAAAAGAGAAACGCCGGTTTAAACCACCGACTCCGCCAAATCTAGATCCGAGTGCGTTGGAGGAACCTATACGCCTCAACAAGTTTGTGGCTCGTTCGACTCCCTAC
>CALDTK010000005.1 GCA_937924035.1 uncultured Saprospiraceae bacterium
TCGCGTTAGACAAGACCCTAGATCCATTCCGAGTAGAACACTGGTTCCACGTCAAGGGTGATCGCAGGGTGACAGTGCCACACCCAAAGAAGGACATACCGATGGGCACAGCTCGGCAAATAGCCAAGCAAGCCGGATGGCCCTTAATAGTGAATATAAAGTGATGTTGATCATGGGCATTGGATGCTTGTTGGTAGTCGGCATCCTCGCCTTTATAGGCTTAATTATTGGGCGGCACCGTAAGGCGAAAGATTCCGATTTGGCGAAAAAAAAAGACCCTTGGACGAGTGTGGATTGTAGTTAGCTTCGAAGTGAATAAGTCAGTGTGTAGAAGCTTGTTGTTGGCGCGTACAATCTGATTCGTGCTCACTCATTCGAGACAGTGCTATTTCTGCCAGATCGTTAGCGCCAGAAAGAGCGCCGAGCAGATCTCCGACGGTTTCCTGTACCACCTCCATCGTGACGTCAGGGTGTCCGGCATTTATCAATCTGACGTTTGTTTTCAGATCGAGATAGTCCTGTTCACTGAGTGCCGTTCTGTCAATGTCGACTTGCACGCATCACAGGTGCCACAGGCAGTGACTCACTCACAAGTTCAATTCGCTGCCCGATCCATCGAATAACATTGGTACACATTGAGTTACCAAGCGCTTTGTATCGCGGCGTATCTGGACACTGATCGGCTGTCTTTCCCTTCCACGGTATTGCGGTAAAACCAACGGGAAAACCCATAAGTTTTTCACATTCACTCGGCATAAGTCGTCTTACACCGTAGTTACTGGCAATAGTGGGCGTACCTTGTCCGGGCTTCCCACCACCAGTAGACAGAGCTCCAGATATAGAACCATCACCACCCTCGAGTCGAATCTCCGCTCGAGAATTCTCTGCAAAGGCTATAGCACTATGGCTACCATCGTTTGCGTGTGATTTGTCGTTGCTCATACATCTCAATGGGCCGCTTATATCGCCGGTCACTGATGCTTGCGATCCTCGAGCGTCGAAGCCGACAACCAAATCCGTAGCATCTTTATAGTCTCGAGCTTTTATCGTGCTGGCCGTTTCTCCTGGACCATATTCGCCAAAGGCAACCATGTCAGCTACCAGCGGAACGTCAGTACCATATCGAGATGTTTTATCGCTTGTCAGAGTCCCTGCAATTAAGTGGTTGGCTTGCCCTTGATTGTCGTCTGCGCCACATGTTCCAACGCCGTTTGCAGTAAGAGCGGAAGCGATCGACCCCGTTTTGCTGCGCGTCGGAGTATCCCCCTGCAAGCTCTCTGGCTCAAAAAGTACCGCGGCGGCACGTCGCCAGTCTCCACGATATCCGACAACGAACACACGCCGGCGTCGTTGGGGTATGGCATAAGGGTGCTCGTCTGTTCTAACATATTGAGCGTCAAGCACTCGCCACGCGAGACCGTAACTCTCGTTATCTGCTTGGTGGACGATTCCGAAGTTTCGCCAGCCTCCGTCTGGTGGCTCGAAAACATGTCCATCTGCGTAGCCTGCAAACTTGGCAAGGATTCTTCCAAAACCGTTTCCTCCATCAATTGAGAAAACACCGGGCACGTTTTCCCATACGAACCACGTGGTATTAAGGCGTTTAGCCAACTTTGCAAATTCGAGTGTGAGGTTGCCGCGGTCTCCATCCAGACCTTCGCGGAGTCCGGCCATTGAGAAGTCTTGGCAAGGGGTGCCGCCAAAGAGCACGTCGATTTGTCCATACTGGTCAGCCTGTATAGTGGTGAAGTCGCCAGCGTTTGGCACACCTGGATAATGGTGTGCGCTTACTGCCGAGGGGAAGGGTTCGATTTCGGAGAAAAAAACAGGAGTCCAGCCACGCGAATGCAAGGCGACTGTAGGCGCATTGATGCCGCTACATATCTCGGCGTACTTCATGGCGCGATGGCCCGAAGCGTCACCCCAAACGTCACCCAAAAAAGGCAAACATAGTGTAAATAAACACTATGGACAGAATGGTAAAACCGGTAAGTTGTTGAATGTACTAGGGGGTTGGCTTTGCGGAAGTAGGCCGATAGGATTTTAAGTCCCTTGCGTCTACCAATTTCGCCACCCGGGCATGCAATTAAATCAATCACTTAGGTTAAACTCCTTACTGATTGCAGTTGAAGCATCACCCTTTTTGTCACCCTTTTCATTAATGAACCGTCGTATCTATGCCGTCTGCAAAGCCATCAGGCAATTCAGAACCGCTCATTAAATGGGTGTACTTGCTGGTCACGCTAAAATTCGAGTGGCCCAACATGTCGCGCAATTGTAGCAGAGTTGATTGCGGATCGTCAGCATACCAACTGGCAAAAGTGTGCCGCAGATCGTGCATGGTGACGTGCTCCATGTTGGTTTGTTTCCTGGCCTTCTCCCACCAGTACCGAAGCTGGCCGGCAGTGCAGTCGATTGGCAACATAGTGTCGCAAATGAAATGCACCACGGGATCAACGGGTACCGCCCGGGGTTTGCCGTTTTTGGTCTTTTTGACTATCAGGTTTGGCGGCCGCCAGTCATCAGGCGTCGCGCGCAATGCTTCGCTTTTCCGCATGCCGGTGAAAACCAGTAACAGTAGGCCTGCTTTGGTGTGTACTGTGTTGGCCGTTTTTCGCTCGGGCTTGATCGCCGCAAATATCGCGTTGAATTGTTCCCTGGTTAAATACACCTGACGCGCGGTGCCTTTTTCAGACAGCAACTTGATCTTGCGTGACAATGGCTGATCAATCATGTCGTATTCATCGAATGCGAGATTCAACACCCGGCGAATCACAGCCAAGCGACGATTTATCGTTGTCGGTTTCAGATCCTGCTTAATGAGCTCGGATTTCATTTTGTTGGCGACCTTTGGTGCATCAACTAACAAAACACTGTCATCAAAGTACGGCATTATCTGCTCGATCTTTGGCAGCCACGAATCGGGCGGGTTGGAATTTACCCACCGCACTAGTGCTTCATTGAACTTATATTTGCGGCCGTAGACTTGGCCTTTTTCGTACTGCTCAAGCTCGGTGAGGATTTGCCTTTCGAGCTTCGCCGCTTCGCTCTTTTTTTCTGTTCGAGCGCTTCTGTCAATTGGCCGCTCAAGGTAGTTCCGCTTGATGCGAACACGCCAGATTTTTGAACCTTTTCTACGATATAGCATGGTGCAACTCCGGTTCGACACTGCTGTTTGTGACGCAAAACCTCAACCCTATCCAGTCTCACGACGCCTTTTGAGGGACGATAGACCGTAAATATGTTTTGATCAATCAATCGACGAACGGTAGAGCGACTAACAGTGAGTTCTTCCGCTGCCTCTGTTTCGGTTATGAAGTCGATCATTGTTCACGCTCTGTTTTGAGATATTTGTACTCAATACGATTAACCAGACTTGTCGGTGCTACATTGTTGTAGTGGTTCGTCAACATGTCGATGAATTGGTCAGGCGTCCAATCTGGAAACCCTTCCTTGATTACGTCGCTTTGTGTGATTTGATTTAACGCTTCCGTACGCACTGATACGATCTCAATCAAGCCGAGCTTCTTTATTTTTTCGCCCGATTTGAGACCCATCGCTTTTTCAACACCGCAAACAACATCACCAGGCTTAAGGAATGCCCAGCCGAATCGACGCGTGACGGTCTTGCTCTGGTTTTTGAACTGCTCGGTGGTCATTGCAAAGCTCATGTTTCTGGGCATAACTCCTCCTTTGCTTGTCCGTAAGCAATATTAATATCTGCCGCAACCGAATCATTGCCACCGTTGTCCGAATGCGCTTCCTTTATCATTACTCGATAGTTCTTTTTGACCTCTTCAAATGACGGGCTTGAGTCTTGAGCAAACCCCAGAACCGTTTTCCAGTTTGGGTAAGCCATTGGTGGTGGTAGTGCATTCAGTCCGGACGCTGCGGCCAAAAATGTTCCCGCATCTACACGCCACAATTGACGGAGTGAGTCCACACAGGCGGCTATAGCTGCAACGTTTTGTTCGATTTTTGTATAGCAGTCAATTTCAATATTCAGGTCGGTGTCACTGTCCATCATATTAAAAAACAAAACCACGCCAACGTCAGGCGGGGTTCTTTGCCCTCTA
>CALDTK010000006.1 GCA_937924035.1 uncultured Saprospiraceae bacterium
TTGCTTTCCCTCGATCACGGCTTCGCCAGTTCCAAAGGGATGACGCTATGTGGCTAGAACCAGGACAGGCTTGCCTTTCGAAACCAGCGCTATAAAGGCCCACGCGTCCTACCTGTGCGTATCAGCTTAGCGCTCTTTGCCCCTTTGCGAAAGTGGCGTAGCCCCTCGTTGCGTGAACCAAACTCCCACTTCACACCCAATACATATTTTACCCTCCTAAAACCGATGATCGCCTAATTATTGGTGGTTTAATTGAAAAAGGCAAGGTTTTTGATCGAAATATACCAATATCGCAGAGGTAACCCTTTCTGAAACCCCGGTAAATTTCAAGATGACAACATCTTCTTAACGCTTGTTTTAAAGTCTAGCTAAAGCCGTTTCGAAATAGTAATGCGGTCGGGCTTTTGAACGTCATTGCAGTACGCCAAAAGATAGTATCATGAAAATCTCCTACTCCTCTATCCTTGTTTTAGCATGCCTGCTGCTTAGTACAAACTTGTCTGCTCAAGTCACCTCAAGTATTTTACCCCTTACTGCAACTGCTAATCCGGCAGCCTACGGGTATGATGCACAAACGACAACTGTTGAAACCAAACTGAGCAAAAGAGAACGTCAGCGTTTCCAGCGTAGCCTTGCACGTAGGGCCGACGACCTTGCCGATTGGGATCTCGAATTAGACGATCGCGAAAAAGCGTTAAACGGCAGAAATACTCGCAACAGTAGACGCCCGCTGACCCGCAACCCTCTTCCAGCTCGACTCTTGAGTCAACAAGATCTGTTTGCTTGGGAAAGTCGCTTGGATAAACTTGCAGATAGACTTAGGTCAAAAGAAGCTGCGATTCAACAACGAGAAGCTAGAGTGCAACGTCACCGTAGGTATGAAAGAGACCGTTCTGATAGAAGGGACAGGGTTCGCGACGACTTATCTATGTGTCGAGAGCAATGCTGTCATTCAAAAAACTAGCCCAGCGGCACTATGAGCGCTCTTTATAGCTTCTGCTTTCGCCAAAACCTGCCTCCATTTGAAGGTCTTTTTTGGTGAAAGCAGGAGCTTTTTATGTCTATAGGCAGGTAAAAAGAGCACGCAATACGATTCAGTCATGCTTTTCGACGGTTCAGTTAGGTAGACCCCAAAACAGGCCCGCTGCGCGGTGATATTTGAATTATCATTCACCACCAACCTAACAACATGACACGTTTACTCTCTTTCGCGATAGCAACTTTTGCCTTCTTTACAATCTCTACTTCTGTTTTGGCGCAAGCAGCCTGGGAAGCCCCTTTACGAGCGCAACTTGAACGCATCGAAGCTGAGGGAAGCCCTGAAGTAATTAAGCAGGCCGCTCCTATCATTGAGCGCATTGCTCTTGGAAATCCAGACGCTTGGATTCCGAATTATTACGCAGCCCGCGTAGCACTCATTGAGCACTATGTTGCTGGAGAAGACGGCTGCATCCCTTGCATTGAAAAGGTAGATCAGTATCTCACTATTGCTGAAAAAGCTGACAACAATAGCGAGGTCATGACCATGCGAGCGAGCTACTATCAGACGATGCTAAGCATCTACCCTATGCGAGCTCCGTACTACGCTCCGAAAGCTTCAAACCGTCTAGAGCAAGCAATCGAAGCTGACCCTACAAATCCACGCGCGCACTCGCTGTTAGGTCAAAACTACTACTACACGCCTGCAATGTTTGGTGGCGGACCTGCTAAAGCAGCACCCCACTTAGAAAAAGCAGTTGAGCTGTATGAAGCTGAAGCTTTGCTCACTGACAGGAATTACTTCCTGCCTACATGGGGATCTGATCGAGCAAAAGCGATGCACGGAAAAGCTATTGCTGAGGCAAACTAAATCCAGCCTACAAATTAGTCTTCACGAGATCCTGCCTTACAAACTTATGTAAGGTGGGATTTCTCTAACAAACACTAAGTTTGAGACAATGAGCCAATCGAAGCAGGAGTTACCAAAAGTAAGTGCGGTAGATGCAAAGAAGGATAATGCCTTCAGTCTCAGCAAATTTAGTTTTTGGCGTCAGTTTTTTATTGGCATCATCGTAATCTGCGCCATAAGCATATTCTTCTTTTTCACGAATCGCAGAGGGTTACCATTCGATTGGGAGGCATTTATAGACTTTGCGTTTAGCTCGTCGATTGGAGTTTCCTTATGGGTTTCAATGGGCTATTTAAACTCAAGAATTGCCCCCACGGTTGACTGGTTAAATAAGCCATGGAAGGCACTGCTGATTGTTTTACCTGGGAACATTTTAGCTGCTGTATTTGCCGTAGCGTGTACGCGAATTCTTTTCTTGGTCATCATTATTGGTGTACCCTTTGAAACCTGGATACAGCGAGAAGGGGTTGGTGATTATTTGATTTCAGTACTCATTGGCTTATTTATATCAGCGATATACCAAGGCGCCTGGTTTATCAATCTTTGGAAGCAGAGTATTATTGAAAAGGAACAGTTAAAAACATCGCAAGCTGCCGCGCAATATGAGGTGCTCAATGCACAAGTCAATCCGCACTTTTTGTTCAATTCACTGAATGTTCTAAGTAGCCTAGTAAGAACCAATCCTGAAAAGGCTGAGGATTTCATTCAAGGCTTAAGCCATGTGTATCGCTATGTACTCGACATTCGCAAAGAAGAGGCTGTGCCTTTAGCAACAGAGGTAGAGGCATTAAGCAACTATTCAAACCTAATTAAAACGCGCTTTGGAGAGCGGATTCGCATTGACGATCAGCTTTCGCCAAAACTTCAATCCGGAGAGTTGGGAGATAAAAAAATTGTACCCTTGGCGCTGCAAATGCTTGTAGAAAACGCTGTAAAACACAATGGTGCAACACTGAAAAACCCGCTTCACATCAAGCTATTTATAGAAAGTAAATGGGTCGCTGTATCTAACAACAGACCACCTAGATTTGAAGTATCTGAAGGCAAGGGGGTAGGCTTAGAAAACATTCAAGAGCGCTACCAACTTTTAATAGATAAGGAAATAATTATTCAAGATAAAGAGGATTCATTTACCGTAAAACTCCCATTAATATGAGTTCCATTATCAAAGTTGGCATTATAGAAGATGAGCCACACGCGGCAGAACGTATCATCCACCTGCTCCAGGACTACCCCGATGCAAAAATTGAGATTGTCGGACAAACAGACAGTATTGGAGGTGCAATCGAAGAATTTCCCACTTGGAATGCTGACCTACTACTCTGCGACATTCGTCTTGCCGATGGACTGAGCTTTACGATCTGGCAACACATAGAGGTTGCGACGCCAACCATATTCACAACTGCCTATGAAGAGTATGCACTACGAGCATTCAAGGTTAATTCCATTGATTACCTCCTCAAACCAATAAAGGCGGAAGACCTCTATGCTGCACTCGATCAATTCCAAAAATTGACAGCAGCAACAAGTAAAACAGCAGAGACAACCCTTACTCCTGACCTACTTGCAGAGGTAGCTCGTATGGTGAACCGCAAGTCCTATCGAGAACGATTGATGAGTAAAGTTGGTGCGAAGCTCATCCCAATTTACGTATCGCAAATTGCTTATTTTCTAAGTATTGATCGGATCACGTGGGCCTATAGTTTTGACGGAAGTCGCCAGCCCATTAACGAGACACTGGATGAATTAGAGCAACTCTTAGATCCGAAAGACTTTCGCAGATTAAACCGCGGGGCTATTGCACAAGCCTCTGCGATTGAACAGTTGAATGCGTATAGCAATTCCAGGTTTGCAGTACAACTACCTAACTACAGAGGCGAACCGATCATTATTGCACGAGACCGAGTACAAGGTGTGAAAAAGTGGCTTGCTGGATAAGCTTAACTCCTAATGCACGAGGAGTCGCTTCGTTGCGACACGAGTTTTATCCTTCGTTGAAATCCGAATGGCATATACTCCTGAGCGTATTGTCGTTAGACTTACCCGACCAAACCCAGCGCTATCCAAACGCAGCTCATTCCTCTGCACGAGGTGACCTAAGGCATCAAAGAAGCTAAGTTCAAGTTCAGCACTCGACTCTCCACTAATATTCAGAAAGTCATCGTCTGCTGATATCGGATTGGGGTATATAGAAATATCGAGCGTCAGAGCTGATGTCTGATGTATTGAAGTCACCACTGTTGTGTCTCCTCCTCCAGAAATAGTGTCTAGCAAATTCGTGATTCCGAATGTGGGAGCTTGTCGCACAAAATCTCCAGTGCCATCTATTTCACGAGCTAAAGAGACGTCGGTTTCTTGTTCGCCAAAGAGTAGCTCATCAACAACGACTCCTCCCGGATGAGAAAGGAAAATATGCTCACCTCCTTTCGACAAGCGGAAGTTGACATGCAATGGTCCGTCATCTTCGTCGTCGTCGCACCAAAGCGTAATAAACCCTTTTGCGGGAATCATAAGGCTCGTATCGATCATCCATTTCTGGATGGAGGCTTCTTTATCTGAAAGCCCGTATCCCTGAAGATTAACTGTGGTGTCACTGGTATTGTATAGCTCAATCCAATCCTCGAATTCACCATCTTCATCTGTAACTGTCGTATCGTTACTGGCCATCAATTCATTGATACGAATCGGATTGTCTGATGTACGATCTATTGCTACTTGATAACTGAACACTTCATGTTCAGCACCGCGCGGATAAAAGCTGGAAGTCTTATCGAGGTTTGCGGTCCGAGCTTCAAAATAGTAGACCACATTGGTTTGTGCAGGGAAAGGAGGGATGGCTGCACCATATCTCCTGTCGTTTGCAAAACCATCGCCATGAAGACCGTCATCAAACATCTCTACGGTCTGAAAAGACTTCCCTAAACCATCTGCAAAGTAGAGGTGGACGGAACTCGCAGAGAAGGTACCAACCTGAACACTTACGAAAACAGAGTCAATAGACGCTGGTTCGAACGGGCCCTGCGTTGTTGTCATGGCTTGCTCATCACTGAGTGTACAAGCTGGCTGAGTTAACAACGGATGTGTACTTAAAAAATCATAGCGATCGATGACGTAGCGATTCAGGCTATTGAGTCCACTTTGAAACTCGGAATAGACATACAATGAATCTCCAATCGGATCATCTAATTCAAAAGGATCGATGAGATCTGCGTAGAAAGCAATCTTGGGTAGCACCAAATCAGGATGCATGTACTCTTCTACGATCGTACGGCAATGCGCTAAGTACCGTTGGCGCCATTCAGGTACTTGTAATAAGCGATACAGCAGTGGGAGACACGGGTCGTCTGCTCGATGCAATGGGCTCCAGAACTTACTTCTGGCCTCCATACAACTGTTACCATCATACTCCAATGGGATCATCCGATTGGTAGCATCCTCGTGATAGAGGTAATAATCACTTTGGGTTTTAAAAACATAGCTGTCTTCATCTCCAAGTAGAATCTCGTGGGCAAGAAACCACAATGCTCCATCCACATTCAAATACTGATCAAGCGAATCGGTCAACGAACTATCTGGAATGTTATTAAGCTTGTCGATGAAGTTGGTGAGCTTAAACCAGTCACCTGTTTCATGCCTTCCTTTCTCGACGTAGTGTCTCCAATAGGATGCGCTATCAGGGCCTAGATAATGAAGCGCACTACCTGTTGCTTGTCTACCATCTCTACTATCTGGATCTAAGCAGGTTGTGTCTGGCCCAATTCTTCCGAACGGACTTTCACCTCGCCAACGCGGTCCGCTTGGATCAATAAACCACTCCTCTAAAAAAGTACGGTCGAGCTGTTGTGTGTTGGTGTAGGCACCCCAGTTTTGGCCATTGATGGTTAAATGGACATAGTTTGACTTGGCTATTGGGAGGTAGTTCCCACCAATCCAATTGAACACATTTTCACGAACGTGTGAAGGCTCAAATACCCCTGCGTGCAAATTGGTGCGTGTATACCCATCGATTTCTTGATCCTCATCGATTGCATCAAATTCGATGTCAAATGATTTCTTGAGGGTGTTGTTCGCAAAGTCCGAACTAGATCCTTTGATAGATACAGCAACGCTGTCGAGCAACAAGTCTCCATAATGCAATTGGGCATAGCCTACTGAATCATCTATTTGCGACCACCAGCTGGTATCGGCAAACGTTAGTGCGATAGTTTTGACTACGTCTTCCCCGTAAAAACCTGATCCTGATTGCTGCTGAAACCTCTTGTAATTTCCCCTTCCTTCACCCCAAACGTAATTGTCAGGTATACTCTGGCCGCTGAGGAAAAATGAGCAGAATAGCATTGCAGTGAGCAATGCAAGTGAGTAAGATTTCATAAAAAGACTGACGTTCAGGGGAACTCTGGAATATGATACAAATTAACAACTTTTTCTATGCGATACGTGGATTCCTGTACTTGAATTATTGATTTATAGGCAATTGAGGTAGCC
>CALDTK010000007.1 GCA_937924035.1 uncultured Saprospiraceae bacterium
AGTCTTGAGATAAGCTAAGATATACGACTCGTAAGCCGGAATATTGGCTGTTTTGGCGTAAGCTAGTAGTTGACTTAGCAATTCAGGATCACGATCACCACGTTCGTAACGTTGGTTGAGAGTCTGCCACTGAGTCGTAGCGTCAAGACTTGTTTTGGCGAAAGCCTGCAACGTAGGAACGCTCATAAAGCCTACACCTCGATGGAGCTCTTTTCCATTTTGAAGAACAAGCAGCGTTGGGTAGAACTCGACATTATATTGCTTTGCTAGGCTGATGCCCGGCTCCTTTTCCATGTCCAACCGAAGCGGAATGAAATCTGATTCAAGTAAGTTTTTGATGGAAGGTTTGGTGAAAACCTCTTGCTCCATTTTTTTACAAGGTGCGCACCAAGTAGTGTATGCATCTAAGAAAATGGGCTTTCCAGATTTTGCAGACTCAGCCTGAGCTTGCTTGTAGTCTGTTAGAAATGCTACTCCAGCCCCGTTAGCTCGTGGGCCTTCGGTCCCGCTTACGCGTGGATTTTCAGCTTTCGCCAAAACAGCCATTGAGAGTACAAATAAGAGCAGGGTAAATCGCATCCTTCGGAAGTATTATCTAGAAAATCGATTAAAGAACAGAGGTGTCTTACCCTTGAATCTGCTCAAGTAATTCATTTACCATTGCCGCACGACGTGGATCTTCTTTTTCTCCGAGCTTCTGCATCGCACGTTCAGCCTGACTCTTAGCCTTTTTACCCTTCCCTGTAGCTGCGAGGAGCTGTGCGTAGGTGAATAAGTGATCAAAAGTAGGATTGCCTTTCGCGGCTGTTCCAGCAAACTTGGTGGCAAGTGCCATAGCCTTTGGTTGGTCAGCGAAGTAGCTTGAAAGTTCAACCGCCATAGCATGGTTTGCAGTTGGTGTGTTGCCGTCGGCGAGTACTACTTTTTTAGCTGCTTTGAAGGCAAGACCTGAATCCTTAGTATTCTTTGCCTGAGCCATTTCAGCTTTTGCTTTGAAGGCTTTTGCTCGCGATGGAAGGTGTTCGGCCATAGCAGCATTTGCTTCCGCCATAAGTGTCTCTGACTTGTAGGTGAGTGCGTTTTTCATTGTACGCTCACACGCCTCCTCGATGCGCTCAGAAACTGCTGTGGCCCCAAAAGTAGCTTCAAGGGCTTTGCGCTGTTCGATAAAGAGTTTGAAAACGCGCGAGTCAGCTTGCTGGGTGCCTTGAAAGATAACTGCCTGCACGTCACTATTTGTGTAGTTCGTGTTGTCTCTCAAAAACTCGTTTGCAATGGCAAGTGATGGTTTGCCTGCTTTATTGAGTGATTCGATGTACTTCAAAACGAGCTTCGGATCACGCTCACCTTCGCGATAACGCTTAGCAAATGTTTCTGAGTTATCGGTCTTGCGCAATGCCAGCTGACCTTGCATGATCAAGTTTTCTGGACTTTGCGCCCCGATTACACGCTGAACGAGCTCGCCATTGCCGTCAATAAACAATAGGGTAGGGTAGCTAGAGACTGGAAATTTCTTTCCAAATTTCTTGCCTTCACCTCGTTCCATATCAATCTTCAGCGCGACAAAGTTTTCGTTGAAAAATGTGCCTACATCTTCTCGCGGAAAAACTTGATTACTCATGCGTTTGCAGGGACCACACCATACAGCGTAGGCATCTACAAAGACAAGTTTGCCTTGTTCTTCAGCACTCGTTAGAGCCTCCTCATAGCTACCTTGAAAGAAGTCTATTCCTTGGGCGATACTCACAGAAACGGTGAGTGCTAGAGTTAGGATGGAAAAAATGTAGCGCATCATAAAGGAATTCTAAGCAATTTAAGTGCCTAATTCTGTGGTCCAGGAGGGACCGGAGGCAACTGGCCTCCTTGTTTGGCGACTTTGAGTAGTTCACTGACTTGGCCAGCTAGTTCATGGTTAGGATAACTCCTGAGAAAGCGTTTGTAGTACTCTTGTGCCAGCGGGTAGTCCTGAAACTTGGTGTCTATCACAAATCCCTGGTAAAAAAGCGCTTCCGGAGCCCGCGGATGATCTGGGAAACGTCGCCACATGTAGCCCCATAACTGGATCGATTTGTTTGACCAATTTGTCCCGTTTGCCACGCCAGCAGCTTTCATAAGGACCGTAGGTAAAACTTCGTTTTCAGGGTGGGCTTGAGCGAAGGCTTCAACGGCTCTGACATATGGCCAGCCTCGGGTTGTATCCGTTCCTGCAGCAATTCCTTTCGGGAAAACCTGGGCTTCTAAAGAATCTAGATTATCAAGTTGCGCTTGAATATCTGTTGGTGAAGCCTTGGGAGTCTGCGCTCCCGAGCATGCGAATGCCAACAGGGCAATTGCGATTAGGTAAAATCGAAATAACATGGAGCAAAGATACTGGTATCCAAGCTTCTTGATGTGTCGTGAGGTCTACAAGGACGGATCTTTAAACCACTCATCGACCATCACTATTGGGTCTTCTTCCTCATGGATGAAGTCATTTGTTGAGATGTCGTAGCGGTAATCTTTCGCCCATCTCTTGTGATACAAAGCAACTTCTTCGATAGCACTTAAAATGAAGTCTACCGAAGCATTTGTCATCATTGGGTGAATGCTAAGTCGAATCCAGCCTGGCTTAGAGCTAAGCTTACCAGCAGTAATATCATCTGTGATGGCTTTGGAAGTATTGCGATCTACATTGAGCAAATAGTGCCCGTATGTACCAGCACAATGACAACCGCCACGCACCTGTATACCGAAACGGTCGTTTAGCAAGCGAACGCCAAGGTTGAAATGTAAATCTTGGATGTAAAAACTAATTGCACCAATGCGCTTCTTGAGGTGTGGCTCGAGTAAGGTCAAGTTTGGAATTTCCTCAAAATACTTCCAGATTCTATCGATCAATTCTGCTTCTCGATCGTGCATTTGCTGGGTACCCATCTCTTCTTTGAGGCGAATAGCCAAGGCAGACTTGATGGTTTGTAGGATTGCAGGAGTCCCTCCATCTTCTCTGGCTTCGATGCTGTCAAGATACTTGTGCTCTCCCCATGGATTTGTCCAATCTACTGTGCCTCCTCCTGGGTTGTCAGGGATTTTGTTGGTATACAGCTTTGGGCAGAACACTAGTATTCCAGTGCCACCAGGACCACCAAGGAATTTATGAGGAGAAAAGCAGATTACATCAAGATGACCTTCAGGATCATTTTGTGGACGCATTTCAATGTCGATATACGGTGCTGATGCTGCAAAGTCGACCATGCAAATGCCGTTGTGACGGTGCGTTATTCTGGCAATTTCACGGTATGGTGTAAGTACTCCCGTAACATTTGAGCAAGAGGTTACAGCTGCAATCTTGAGCGGTCGGTCTTTGTGTTCTTCCAAAAGGCGTTCGTAAGCCTCAAGATCTGGGAGTCCTTCCTTGCAAGCAGGAATAACCTCAACATCAACCAAGCATTCTAGCCAGCTGGTCTGGTTAGAGTGATGCTCCATATGCGTCAAAAACACGATGGGTGTCTCGGTTTTTGATTTAGGGCGGATAGCTTCACGATACCTTTCGTGTGAGCGCAAGCCCAGTATGCGTTGCATTTTATTGATAACCGAAGTCATCCCAGAACCAGACGAAATCAATACATCATCTTCATGCGCCCCGACATGCCGTTTGATTAGTTCTCTGGCTTGGTGGTAGGCCTCTGTCATTATCCGACCAGAAGTATTACTTTCTGTATGGGTGTTGGCCATGTACGGCCCAATCACCGAGCTAATTTTGTTTTCAATCGGTTGATACAATCTTCCTGAGGCTATCCAGTCAGCGTAAACCATCGGTAGCTGCCCGTTAGGCGTATCGATTCGTAGTTTTTGACCTACAGTGTTTTCGCGAAAGCGCTCGAAATATTGCTCAAGTGAGCTATACGTCGTCGCTTTTGGGGCTTCGAGTGTATGTGACATATTGATTAAGGCTTGGAAACGGTAAGATACCTACTACTTCTTGCTTTTTCAGATCCTTAAAAGGGTAAAATGCACTTCATTTAAGCTCAATGCTACTCTATTATGCGAGTGTGTTTATGCCCGTTTCAAGCGGCAGATATAGTAGAGATAATCATTCCCCTGGACGAGGCCGGCTAATTGCTTAAATCTCAATCGTTAATAAAGACTTAAGTTATTCCTCCGATTCTGCAATCTGTTCTCGTTTTCGTCTGTTAATTATCCTAAGTGCGGTCGCACTCAGGATATTTTGAAATGCGTGAGCATCAAAGTGTTTGTATGTGCTCACTTTTTTAGTTTTCAGAAGCAGGAACTTCAGCTTTTAAAAAGCGTTTGACTACTTCTGATCCACCACTAGCGTTTCTCTTTTAGAGGCATTTTTTGAAGCTTTCGCCAAAACTCAGTGTACTGTAATTTTTATTGTTGATTCAAAATTTTAGACCATGACCAAGCTCAGTACCGATAACTACACATTTGAACTTCTATGTCTCGATGTACCTGGAATCACCTCTGAGCAGGCTTTAGCCAGGGCTTTGTCTTTTGGACCTATGTGGGAGGATGTAGATCCAACAATAAGATCTACGAAAGGGATAATTCGGGTGGAAGAACCTGGAGTTGGCGTTTGTCTAAGCATCTATAGCATTGACACGAGTTTCATGCTGACCGATTATCAGGAATCGGCTTTTGTTATTTCGGCCGAAAGCAAGGACTTCGTCAAGCTCGAGCAATACCGCCTACCTCTACTTGAGCATCTGCGTGGGAAGTTAGAATTTAAAAATATCCGCATCCTCGCAGACACCGTCAGTACTGAGGTAGCTAACCTGCTTTATCCTCAAATCAACCGAGTGGAGAGCCAACTCCGCCGCTACTTGACTAAATTTTTTATCCAACGTGTTGGTCTCAACTGGTGGAAACTGACTTCAACTCGTCTCATGAACGAGAAAGTGAAGACTCGTCGAGATCAGCTTACCGATAAGATGTCTAACCTCGTTGAACTTGATGTGAATCTCGTTGACTTCGATGATCTCGGCGAGTTGATATACAAGCAAACTACTGGCTTCAACAACACCGAAGCTATTGTCAATAAGTTGCTTGATGTAAAGACCATCGAAGACATGCTCGAACTTCAAGGAGAGCTTCGAGGAAATTACACGAAGTACTTCAAGAAATTCTTTCAAGACAAGCATTTTAAGCATAAGTGGCAGGAGCTCTATCGCATACGCAATAAGGTTGCTCACCACGGTACGTTTTACGCAAATGAATTAGAACGTGGCAAGCGTTTATGTGAAGACTTACTCATGATTATCACCGAGGCAGAAAGTCAAATTGATAAGCTAGTGTTCTCTGTGGAAGACAAGCAAGCGATTCGAGAGGCTGTCAATGATCAGATAAAAGAAGAACAGGAGAGCGAAGGAAACTATGAAGACATTCAAACCAGCAACGTAGAAGAGGATTCAGTCGGTCCAACAATTTACCGGGCTCGCGTTGCAGGTCCTAAAGTCGTTGGCCACATAGAATTACCCGTAGACAAAGCACGAGAAAAGGCCATCGATGAAGAGACGATGCTCAAGCTGTTACAGGAGGAAAATGATAAGAGTTACAACGACTATGTCGGCCTGAAATGGTTTGTCACCAACAACCTGGCAGATAGAGGATTTGCTGTGAATTCAAGCTACTCCCTAGCTAATGTTCTCATAGACCAAGGAAAAATTGAGATGTACGATGTGACGAATTCACATGGGTATACAGTCAAAGCCGTTAGACTTCCTGCTACATAAAAAAAGCACAAAGAGCAAACGCGATTTGTGCTTTTGAAACTAAATGAATGTCTAACTATTAGACCGTCATGATGTCCTTTTCTTTAGCTGCTATGGTGTCTTCCACAGCCTTAGAGTGCTTGTCTGTAAGCTCTTGAACCTGCTTCTCCTTCCCTTTCGCTTGGTCTTCAGGAAATCCTGCCTTTACCTCCCGAGTAATAACATTATTGGCGTCACGTCGGGCGTTACGAATGCTCACTTTAGCATCTTCACCGAGTGCTTTTGCTTGCTTCGCTAGGTCTTTTCTCCGTTCCTCTGTCAGAGGTGGAATATTGATGCGCACGGTATCCCCATCACTCTGGGGAGTGAGGCCAATATTAGATTCAAAAATGGCTTTCTCGATCGCAGGGACAAGCGTTTTCTCCCAAGGCTGTATGAGAACACTTCGTGAGTCTCCGGTGCTAATGTTCGCTACCTGAGACATCATTGTTGGTGAGCCATAGTAGTCGACCATAATGCCAGATACCAAGGATGGAGAAGCTTTTCCTGTGCGGAGGCGTTGCAACTCTTTTTCGAGGTGCTCGATCGCTTGGACCATCTGACCGCTTGCTTTATCGATTGCTGCTTTTATGTCGTCTTGCATCGTTGTGTAATGAGGTGGTGTCGGATGTGCAATATAGAGATAGCATGCAAACTCACCTCACCACTCTTGTAGGAGTAAGAGAATTGTACGCTATTCACTACTTAAGTAACGATTTGGAGGCGGCTAAAAGTTGTACTGGATAACGTTGTCCTCAATTTTTATCTCTCCGGTGCGCGCCATGTGCTCGATCATTTCCTGCACATATTCCATCACAGTTGCATCATCACTATGCAGCAAAATGTAAGAGCGAAGCATCGATACATCGGCAGGCCTATTCCCAGAACGAATGAGACGACGAACAACATTATCGGCCAAGCCTGCAACGTTTACTTCTCCTTGCTCCAGAGCAGAAGGTTGATTCTTTTGTAGCCGAGGACGCAGGTTGAAACTTCCCTCTTTGTTTACGGAAAAAGTGCTGTCTTCACTCTTAAAGGATGAAAAGTCATCGAAGCCCTTAGGCTTCGAAGCAGGAACTGTTTCTTCATCAAGATCTTCAACTTCGAGATCTTCCTCCATTCCACTTGTAAGCCTTACCGTGCGAGCCTCGGGACGACTAGACACAGCTGATACTCGGCTATCTATGGTAGCTCTCTCACCAGTCGCATTAGCCTCCTCGGTGACAGTGGAACTTTGCTTTACACGCACACAGCTTCTCTCGCCGCTGCAAATGTGCTCTACGAGGTGGTCGATTCGTTCATCATCACTGAGTATGGCAAATTCTACCCCTAGGTCAACTTTCTCATGAAGCGACCCAATGGTGAACGCCATTAACGTATTGGTCGTATCGCGATCTGATAAGCCGATATCTACCCATTCAAGGTCGCGTCCCATTTCTTGAACTTGCTTGACGAGCCAGACAGGCATGTGTTCCACAGCGTTGCCAATAAAGACATATAGCTTGTCTGTAACTTTTTCAAGCTTCTTAAAACGTATGTTTAAGAGGTCCTCGTAATGGACAAAGACAAACCTTCTGACGTATTTCATATTGAACTGGGTAGTGTTTTGGCTTTCACCTAACGAACTAAACTTTAAAGAATGTTCTTTAAAATTGAGTACTACTAGCTCCTAAATACTGGCTTTAGGAGCAATAATCGTCAGACAGAAACTGCAAGAGTCCGCGAAGCTAATTGGCCGGACTTTTTTTGCCCTTTCAAAATGAAAAAATTGAGACACTAAAGTTGTTAAGAAGCCGAATTCCCTATAACAAGGTAGCAGCTTTACGAAGTGCAAATTTTCAAAATTCGCGCTTTGTAAAGCTGCTACCTAAAACTCACGAGAAGGAAACAATTAATTGTTCCGGCTACCTAACAGTCTGAAGATCAGGAAAAGAAGTTGTGTCAAGGCTGCAATAGCTGCTACTACATAGGTCATCGCCGCCCACCAGAGGGTGCTTTTTGCACGATCCTGCTCCATACCAACAGTTGTTCCAGAGCTTTCTAACCAAGCAAGCGCTCGATTACTAGCATCAAACTCTACAGGAAGCGTAACGAGCGCAAAGGCCGCTGTTACTCCATATAATCCAATTGCGATTGCCAATACAACACCATTACCCATCGATCCAGCTAGTGCAAAGGCAAACATGAAAAAGTATTGCTGCATTTTAGCTGAAATATTGACCACAGGCACAAGCTTAGATCGAAGCTGCAGCATGCTGTAAGACTCTGCGTGCTGTACAGCGTGACCGCACTCATGAGCAGCAACCGCCGCTGCAGATACAGATCTACCATTGTAGACGTCCGGACTTAGTGAAACAGTCTTCGTACTCGGGTTATAGTGATCCGTTAAAGAGCCTTGGCCTTGAACAATCTTTACATTTGAAATGCCATAATGCTCTAGCATCGCTTTCGCGACAGACGCTCCATTCAATCCACTTGCAATAGGTACCCTTCCGTTTTGAGCAAATACACTTCTCAATTTTCTGCTCATTAGCCATCCGATACCAGCAAACACGATGCTGATAAACATTAAGCCATAGTAAAAAGTCATTCTTCTTGTTTTAAGTCAACGTCTCAATTTGAAATACCATTTTGCTTATTGATAGCTCAAAATGAGTCAATAGAACTTGGTAAGTCTCTAGTTAATTACCGCAAAGCCCGTATAAGGTTGCAGCACATCAGGAATAGCGATGCCATTTGGGCCTTGATTATTCTCTAGAATCGATGCAACTATCCTCGCTAAAGCAAGGGCACTACCATTGAGTGTGTGTGCTAGTCGTTTCTCTTTTCCCTTTTTAAGGCGCAGGTTGAGACGATTGGCTTGGAAGGTCTCAAAATTGCTCACAGAGCTCACTTCTAACCATAGCTTTTGAGCTGCACTCCACACTTCAAAATCGTAGGTAATTGTAGAAGTAAACGTCTGGTCCCCACCACACAATTTCAAGATTCGGTACGGAAGTTCAAGTGCTTCAAGTAAACCCGACACATGCCCAAGCATCTCATGAAGCGCAGCATAACTGTCTTCTGGTCGTTCAATGCGTACAATTTCAACCTTGTCAAATTGGTGAACACGATTAAGTCCTCGCACTTCTTTACCATAGCTACCAGCTTCGCGACGGAAGCAAGGCGTATAGCCACACATCTTAACGGGAAGTTTGCTTTCATCGACGATGTCGCCTCGGTAGATATTGGTAATGGGCACCTCTGCTGTTGGAATTAGATAGAGGTCATCAGCAGTAGCATGATACATCTGGCCTTCTTTGTCAGGAAGCGCACCAGTGCCTCTTGCTGAATCTGCGTTCACGAGGTGGGGCGGGAGAAACTCTTCATAGCCCTCCGCGGTCGCACGGTCTAAGAAGTATGCAATGAGAGCACGTTGAAGTTTAGCTCCTTTGCCGCGATATACTGGGAATCCTGACCCTGTGAGCTTGACGCCTAATTCAAGGTCGAAAAGTTGGTACTCTTTTCCCAATTCCCAGTGAGGTTTTGCGCCTTCAGGCAAAACTGGTAATGCTTTAGGAGCAGCCTGGTACACTTCATTGTCTTCTGCATCACGACCTGCTGGTACACTCTCGTGTGGGATGTTTGGAATACGAAGCAACGTTTGCTCTAGATCAACTCTGGTTTGGGCATGAGCTTCCTGAAGAGGAGCAAGCTTAGCTTTGAGCTCACCTACTTGAGTCTTAAGTAGCTCTGCTCCATCACGATCACCGGACTTCATTTTGTCGCCTATCTGACGACTTAAAGCATTTGCCTCTGCTTGGATCGTATCCATTTCTTGCTGCTCGTTCTTGCGTTGGTCATCCAAGGCAATTGCCGCATCAACGTCCGTCATTCCTACGTTTCGCTTCGCTAAACCTGCTTTGACACCTTCACGGTCGTCTCGCAGTCGACTCATTTCTAACATCTGATCGAAAATTTTAAGAGCCGCGAAGATAGGCGGATAGCAATTCGAAGTAACCTAAATGGTAGTTCTGCCGTTGTATTTGTAAGAAACGCTTAGATTCGCAGCGTAAATGCTCCATCCTTAAAGGATTTGGAGCAGCGAATACTTCAGGGATCGCTCCTACCCAGACCACTATTCTCTACTTTTTCTTGTACCTCTAGTGAGGTTGCTTTTTGGAAAAGCGGGTTTTAGAGCTTCAATAAGGTGCTCCCTCTCAATTTCTACCCCGCACTCATCGTGCATATTTTATTCAGCTTACGCTAAAACCCTACCTCAAGAAGTAGGTAATTTTATGTTATGGCGAAAGCGAATGTTCAGTCAAGTACGTACATGTCAGACGTTAAGGAACTCAAATCCATGTTAGTCCCTCAGTTGCGCCAAAAGGCAGCAGCGATGGGAATCAAAGGAGTAGCTAAGCTCAACAAGCAGGCACTAATCGATAACATTCTGGAAGGAGAAGGAAATTCTTCTGCGAAGGCTGTTGCCCAAGAAGAAGCACCTGCTCCAAAACCTCGTCGCACCCGCGAAACCTCTCGCGCGAAGAGTAAGTCTGTTTCAGAGGAAGCTACGGTGACCATCGAGGCCCCAGAAGAGCAAAGCGGAGAAGGCGAAGGTTCACGAGAAAATCGTGGTCGACGTAATGACCGTCGTGGAGAGCGTAGTGATCGAGGACGTAATCGTCGTGATCGTTCTAATGATGCCGATAGTGAGGAAGGGGCAGAAGAGTCTGACAATGGCGACAGCAGAGATAGAGGCAATCGTCGTGATCGTGATCGCGGTCGCAACCGTGGCCGGAATCGCAATCGTGACGACCGTAATGATCGTCGAGATTCTTCAGATCGAAATGAAGATTCTGAAAAGAATAATGACGACGCTAACGGAGAAGGTAATGACGGTGGCAACCGCCGTGATCGGGGTCGCAATCGTGATCGCAATGATCGTGGCCGGAACCGCAATCGGGACGATCGTAACGACCGTAATAACAATGACCGTAATAACAAAGACGATGATGCTTCAGATGACCGTCGAGGTCGCCGAGGTCGAAATCGCGATAACCAACAAGAAAAGCGCGTTGATCTTTTCGATGTAGAATTAGATGGTGGTATTGATGGCCAAGGGGTTCTTGAAGTTATGCCAGATGGCTATGGCTTTTTACGCTCAGGCGATTATAATTACCTCGCATCACCTGATGACGTACTCGTAGATAAAGCTCAAATCAAGCGAGCAGGTATACGTTCAGGAGATACTATTCAAGGCAAAGTCCGTCCTCCAAAAGAAGGTGAAAAGTATTACGCACTTACAGAGATTCATTACATCAACGGACAGTTGCCACGCGACATCCGAAATCGAGTTCCTTTCGATTACTTGACGCCGCTTTTCCCTGATGAAAAGTTCAAGCTAACCGGCGCGCCGCAAGGCAAGGACTATGGTATGCGAATGGTCGATTTGTTCTCTCCGATTGGAAAAGGACAGCGTGGACTTATTGTAGCTCAACCTAAGACAGGAAAGACCTTCTTACTTAAGGATGTTGCAAATGCTATCGCACGTAATCACCCTGAAACGTATCTGATGGTTTTGCTCGTGGACGAACGTCCTGAGGAGGTTACCGACATGAAGCGTTCGGTTAACGCAGAAGTAATTAGTTCAACATTTGATGAGCCAGCTGCAAACCACGTACATGTAGCTCAAATGGTGCTTGAAAAAGCTAAGCGCCTCGTTGAAAGCAAGCACGATGTGGTGATCCTCTTGGATTCCATTACTAGACTTGCACGAGCCTATAACACCGTTCAGCCTGCATCTGGTAAGGTACTTTCGGGGGGTGTGGAAGCTAACGCGCTGCAAAAGCCGAAGAAGTTCTTTGGTGCTGCTCGTAACATCGAAGGAGGAGGATCACTAACTATCCTAGCCACCGCCCTCGTTGATACAGGTTCTAAGATGGACCTCGTTATCTTTGAGGAATTCAAAGGAACGGGTAACATGGAGCTTCAGCTCGACCGCTCATTGGCAAATAAGCGCATGTACCCTGCGATCGATTTACCTCGATCAAGTACACGCCGCGAGGATCTTCTTTTAGATGCAGCTACCGTCAACCGTGTTTCTGTACTTCGAGCACACCTCGCAGACATGAAGCCTGACGAGGCTATGGATTTCTTACGAAAGCAAATGATCGGAACTGTAGACAATGAGGAGTTCTTAGTGTCAATGAATCGCTAGTTGTAGACATACAGGTCTTTCGATTTACAGATCGAGAGAACTTGATTGTCAAGACTCTCATTTTTTCTTTCTTTTTTACCAGAATTCTCCTACATTTGCGCTCCCTTTCGAGGGGAAAATTTAATATCATGAAGCGTACTTACCAACCGTCACGCCGCCGCAGAGCTAACAAGCATGGTTTCCGTGCACGTATGAAGACTAAGAATGGCCGTCGTGTCATCAATGCACGTCGTGCGAAAGGACGTCATAGTCTTACTGTTTCTAGCGAAACGCGCAAAGCGAAGTACTAGAGTTTAGTACCCTCATATTCTCGTCTCTCGGCGAGAATCAAGAAACGCCAGTTGCCTCCGAGCAACTGGCGTTTTCTGCGTTAAGGCTACCTCAAATGGATAATTTTAGTTGTGGAAGCAGCGATTAATAGGGAATAAACGTCTTGGAGGAGAGGGCTTCTTAGCTATCTTACACTCCTGCCCTTCAATACCAGTGATATGGATGCAGCTTTAGGACATGCTTTACTAGATGAGACGGAACTCGTTCTTGCGTGTGCGAGAGGAGAACGTTGGGCGCAAAAGTCTCTTTACGAGACCTACTTCCATCAGCTACTCCCGATTTGTAATAGATACGCTGCAAACTCTCACGAGGCAATGGATATGTTGCACGAGGGCTTTATCAAGATATTCAAGAACATTTCTAAGTACCAACCAAATACAAGCCTTGGAGCTTGGATGCGTCGGCTCACAATCAATACGTGCATCGATACATACCGCAAAGAAGTTCGTCGACGCACAGACGATATTGATAATTCTTTTGATTTGAGTACCAATGAAGCTGATGCTGTCAGTAAGTGCTCCGAGAAAGAAATACTAATCGCAGTACAAAATCTTTCTCCAGTTTATCGAACCATCTTTAACCTCTATGCAATAGAAGGCTTTTCCCACCGTGAAATTGGGGAACAACTTGGCATTACTGAAAGTACATCGCGATCGAACCTCGTGAAAGCCCGTCAGAAACTCAAAGTAGCTCTCGTAGCGCATAAGCGATAAGCAGATGAGAGACAATTTTGACGATATAATCAAACGAAAGCTAGAGCAGTTGCCAATTGAAGGAACTCCTGATTGGCCCGCTCTGCAAGACAAAATCGAAGGCGAGGCTTTCGACACGCTCTTGCGCAATCAACTTAGCAGCACCACGAATCAATCTGGGGCTGATAAAGTGCTTCCTGCCATTGTCGGTTGGGATTCACTTGAGCATAAGCTTGATCTTGAAAATGAGGTAGAGGGAGACGTCTTTGACCGAATCCTCTCACAAAAGCTAGCCAATCTAGAAACTACCGTTCAGCCAGAAGCGAGTTGGAAGATTCTTTCACACCGCATGGACACACTGTGGCCGCTTCGAAAAGTGCTCGCCCGCTATCGTGTATTGGAAATCGCAGCAGCTATAGCTTTACTCTTAACGTTTGCACCACACCTACGCGATAATCCTATTTCTGTTGGTGTAGGATCTTCGCCGACTGCTAGCGCTTCCCAAGAGCTTTCCCAAAGAAGCTCTCTTCTTGCGGTCAATACCTTAGGAGACTTTTTAGATCCCGAAGAAATAGAAGCAAAAGTTTATGCCGCAGAAGGCTCAACGACCCTTCTTCTCAATTCAACAGTATCATCAGACTACTTGCCATTATCTGAACCATCTGAATTAGTTAGTAGCAGCGTTGATCCAGTGTTCTCTCCTTTTGCCTTGGTTAAAAGGATGTTCGGTTGGTTAAATTCAAGCAATGGCCTAAAAGCGAAAGCGGCTCTGGCTAACACAAGTACAGAAGAACACTTTAGGCAAGGGCTTTCAACACGAATCAATACAAAGCACACGAGCACCTTTGTGAATCAATTGGCTACGAGCCCAAAGGGCGACCTTAAACTTACTTCTCTCGACCTCGCTGGACTCTCTACTTTACCAGAGACTAACGGTCTATCACCAGTCATTCCAAATCCTGTTTCAACCCCAAAAAGCTCAAAGTGGGAACTCGGAACACATGCTGGCTTGCAAGTATGGAACATCAGCACTCCGTTGGATGTGGAATTCGCACAGCAAGCTTTTAGCCGCTGGCAAGGCAGTACGTCAGTTGGTATTTCTGCGAACTACAAACTTGGTGAGCGTACAGCGCTGGGCTTAGGTGTATCACATTCGCGTTTAGCCTATGACCCAGACCTTCCTACTGTTTTTAACGCCGCTGACATTAGTTCTGGTTTTCCTTTCAATCGAACTGAGAGCTTTGAGGGCATCACCGTCAATCTTGCACAAGTGCCGATTGATTTTAGAGTGCAACTCACCAAACCAGGTAAGCGAGCAAGTATTCTAGCATTTGTAGGCATTGCGGGTAATTTTTCGCTCAGTTCAGATTATGATGTTGAACGAACGATTGGAGCTCCACCGGTAAGCACAGGACCACCTTCGGAGCTCGAAGAGATCATTGTAAATGAAAACACCTTTTCAGATGTTAAGGAATTTGCACCTGGCATCTTTGAATCAAACGGTCGCTTTTCGGGAAATACATTTCTATCAGCACGTGTAGGACTCGAGTCTACAATCAAGGTCAATAATCGAATTTCAGCCTTTAGTGCGATTAGCTACAACCACTTTCTACCTACTATAGGCGGATTCGGACCTAACAATGATCAGCTAAGTTCATTCGGATTCAACGTTGGAGCAAGAGTTAACCTCTAGCCCTTGTATAATCACTGTTGAATTCCCACTTCTAGCAACTTTTCTAAGTGCTCGGTCAGTAACGGTCGGGCAGTGTCAAGCGCGTTAAAGTGGTTGGCTTCTACTTCGTGATAAGTGACGTTTGAAGCGGATTTTACTCTCCATGCCATCCTTCTGCTTGGTACGGTTTGATCCAAACTCGCTCCAATAAGAAGACAGGGCCAAGGATGGGTAGCCCACGACCTAACGGTTTTGAGACGCGTATCAATCCAGCCAATGTATGGTAAGTAGTGCGCCACAAAGTCCCAGCCGACATAATTTTCTACGATCCGGACGATCTGTTCAAGCGCAGGCCCTCCAAGTTTTGAAGAAATCGGAGAGACCTTTGTTGCTCCCACTGATAGGCGTTGCAGCCACCTAAGTCTTCGATGAGGTCGTACACGCTTCAATATTGACCAAGGAGCCTTGGCCCATTGTACAGGAGCAACATATGCAACTAGGTCAGGACGTTTTTTGGGGTCAGCTTTCGCCAAAACATTACTTACCTGAGTGGCACCAGCAGCACCAAAACTGAATGAAACCAAAGCTTTAAAAGGAGCCTCCCCCCAAAACCGTTCAAGTTGCTCAGTAAGCGTCTCTGGTGTCCACACATCACTCGGAGGATTTTCTGTTGGAAACCCTAGAACACCCACTCGCCATCCATCAGGAGCAAACCGCTTCCAAGGATCTAGTCTATGCCCAAAGCCAGTGAAGGCTAGCATCGTAGGTTGGTCTGGTTTCCCAGGCTTTACCCAATCAATATTCAAGAGCATAGAAGTTGTAGCCACTGAGTGTATCGTAATTTTATGAAGGCACAAGAAAATGAGAATGATCCATATTCTGGTTAGTGATGTTCACTTACTTAGACAGTCCATATTTTCAACGTCAAACTTCAACGAATGAAAGCAGTCATCTTCTCTCTCTTAGGACTTTTTTTGGCAGGGGTGCCCACTTGTCGCGTTGATGATGTGCAATCTGATAGCTCGCCCATAACGCATGAGCTGTTTACGAAAGAACTCCAAAAATACGTTTCTGATGACGGGTGGGTTGATTATGAAGCTTGGTCAAAAGACACCGCAGGAATTTCAAAATACCTAGACATTGTTTCTACCCACTATCCTAATGAGAAGAACTGGACGAGGGACCAACGTCTAGCTTATTGGATCAACGCATACAATGCCTACACAATCAAGTTGATGCTTGAAAACTGGCCAGTCGAAAGCATTAAGGACATAAAACCAGGAGTAGGCTTTATTAACTCCGTTTGGGATCAGGAATTTATATCCATTGAAGGCAATAGCTATACTTTAAATAACATTGAGCACGGCATCATCAGACCCAAGTTTGAGGATCAAAGGATACACATGGCCGCCAATTGTGCAAGTGTTTCCTGTCCGCAATTACTAAATAAGGCCTTTAGTGCAGATAAGCTTAATGAACAACTTGATGAGCAAACTCGTCTCGCTTTTAAGAGCTTTAGAAACGATTTAAGCGACCCCAACAATCCAAAAATCTCTTCAATATTCAAGTGGTATGGAGGAGATTTCAATTGGAATGACTCGTCTTTAGAAGCTTTCGTCGAGAAATATGGTGAAGTCGACCTTCCAGATGGAGTGAAATTTAGCTACATAGATTACAATTGGTCAGTAAATAGTGTCGCAAACAAGCGCTAGGACTTAAAAGCTCAAAATCGTTCGAGGAAGCACTCCACAGGCTCTATACTTGCAGTCTATGAAGATGTACAGTGTTGCAATAGGCGTACTGCTGTTTGTTGTGTTAGGTGTTTGCGCCTGCGGTAGTGATGCCGTTACAGAGCAGGCAGTCGCAGGCCAAGAAGAAATGACACCGGAGCAAGTCGCTGTTGCTCAGCTCACAAAAGCCCTCGCCGAGGATCCTGATAATGCTGAAATCTACGCCGAACGAGGAGCGATTTACTTGGAAAATGGCGTATACGATCGAGCGATTGTAGACTTTAAAAGAAGCCTAGAGCGCGATAGCTCTAAAGCTCCAGTTTGGCACCTACTTGCCGATGCGCAAATGGATAACCTCCGTAGTCGAGAAGCTCTCAATACCATGATCTATGCAAGTTCAAGGTTTAAAGAGCGCATCCCTACATTATTAAAACTCGCTGAATTTCAATTCATCGTACACCAGCACGATGACGCACTAGCAACCTTAGATCGGGCTGTTAAGGTTGACCCTAATGAAGGTGAAGTATTTTTCATGATAGGTGAAGTCCTAAAAGAGAAAGGAGACACTGCAAGAGCAATCAACTCTTATCAACGTGCCACAGAGCTAAATTCAGATATTCTTGATGCTTGGTTGGCCCTTGGGATGCTTTTCGAAACGCGCGGTAATTCGATTGCCGAACGATACTTCAAGACAGCTACCGCAATTGACCGCAAGGCCGCCATTCCTTATCGGATGCTAGCAGATTATTATTCTCGCCAAAACCGCTTAAAAGAAGCCATTGCCCAGTATGATGAAGCTATCTCTCGCGACCCACAATACGAAGAAGCCTTTTACAACAGCGGCTTAGTCTATTTGGACATGGATAGTTTATCAAAAGCAAAAGAACAATTTGATCGAGCTGTTAAAGTAAAGCCAACCTACGTAGAGGCTCGTTTCTACCAAGGCGTGGCACTCGAATTGCAGGGAGATGTGCAGGGCGCGCGACAGGCGTATCAACAAGCCCTCAATATGGCCCCAAGCTTCACTAATGCACAACAAGCAATCGAACGTCTTCAATCAGCTCAATAACCGTAGATGGGCATTGATGCTTCTTGTGCTTTGTTTTAGCGTAAGCCTAGGGCTAGCGCAGCAGCACTACTACCTTTCCAAGGCAAGACCTAAAGCTGAAATAGACACACTTTTTCCTTATGATATCCAGCTCACAGCGAGTGGATTAGGTGAGGATACTCTCGCAGCGACAAGTACGTCTATTCTGGGTGAGAACTTAGGCAAGCGCCCAACGGTCTTGATTTTTTGGCTTACCACATGTGCCCCTTGCAAGTTAGAGCTAGATGCCATGTCCAAGAAAATGGCAGGTTGGGAAGAGCAAGCAGATTTTGGGTTCTATCCTATCAGCCTAGATTTTGAGCGCCGCAGGGATCAATTTTATGCGCGAGCAGCTACTTACCCTTGGCGCAGTTATTTAGATGAAAATCGAGAATTCCCAGCGGTGATGCCTGGCGGTTTGAATGGCGTTCCGCAGTTGTTTGTGTTTGATAAAGATGGCAAACAAGTGTTTTATCGCCGTAAGTACCGCAGCTCAGACCTAGTAGAATTAGAGCAGTTGCTCATAGAGCTATCTCCGAAAGGCTAAGCAGTACCTAAAAGGATGTTTTGGCGAAAGCATAACAAAGGCAATGAATAGAATACTTGCCCTTCGTGCAGAGCTTAGATTCCGGCTCTAACCCTAACTCTAATGCAGTATTTCTTGAGCTGCACGCTTAAAAAATATGGGTGCATGCAACCCCTGAATAGGTATCTTGTCTTTGACAGTGTAGATGAGGCAAAGTGTTACATCTGCATCACATACAAGAACGCTAGGGATAGAGAGTGACCCAACTTAGTGAACAAGAAATCGTCAACGGCTGCCGACAAGGACAGCGCGTGGCCCAGTACGAATTGTACCGGCGCTACAACCGCGCTATGTTCGGAACCTGCCTGCGCATGTGCGGTAATCGAGAAGATGCCGAGGATGTATTGCAGGGATCCTTTGCAGACGTATACGGAAAGCTTGATTACTTCAGGGGAGAATCGACCATCGGTGCTTGGATAAAACGGATTGTGATCAACAATTGCCTCAATCACCTTAAGCGCCGACGTTTACGCTTCACTGAACTAAAGGAAGAGTTTTCGCCAGCCGAAGAGATTCAGGTCATTGAAGCTGATCGTTCAATGGATGTTGCTAGAATCCAAACCGCTGTAAAATGCCTTCCCGACGGCTATCGAACAGTATTGTCGCTCTACCTTTTTGAAGGGTTCGACCATGCTGAGATTGCTGAAGTGCTAAATATTTCAGAACAGACAAGTAAGTCACAATATAGCAGGGCACGAAAGCGCCTTCGTGAAGAACTTAAGCAAGAGACTTTTTGACATGAAACCCATTCAATCACCACACGAACAGGACCCACTGAAGGCATTTGTCGATGCCAACCGTGATGCATTCGATAGCGAAGAGCCGAGGCCTTCTGTATGGGAGGCATTGGAGCGTTCGATGCCTTCAGAAGTGGCAAAGATTCGGTCTATCGAAAGTGCTAAGCTTTCGCCAAAACCAGCAGCAGAAAAAGAAGCTAGGGAAGGTGGAATCATCCGCCAATTATATCCTTATTGGCGCAAAGCGGCAGTGGCTTGTATGTTGCTCACTATTGGTGTAATGGGGGGCTTATTGTTGGCGGGAGACAAGAGCACTGCAAGTGTGGCCGATCAGCCTTCCCCACAATCACGTGCAATTGAGCTGGAACAGTACTATCAACGAGAAATAGACCGTCGCCTTGCTATGGTAGCAAGCTATAAGCCCGAACCAGAATTGCGTCGCGAACTCAGCGATATGGCGCAATCTGATTATCGAGTCATGCAGCCTTTTGATGAAATCGTGCCTGGGAACGAACGCGTGGTACTCGAAACCATCGCTCAAGAATATCAAGCAAAGCTTAACGCGCTCGAACGTGTTATCGATCAACTTAGAGACGCAGAGCGCGATCAACCTAAACTCAATCAACCAGGTCCGCGAGGACGTGAAGAATTGTAATCCCTAGCCATGAGACTTTTCACATTCTTACTTGTCAGTGCAGTATTCCTAGGAATACCGATGGCAAATGCTAATACAGACAGTGTCCGTCACCATCAAAATGAGGTATTCAGACGTGCATACACGAAGTCGATAAACAAGCTTTTTCAAGTCGATCAATTTGGAGAATTGACTCTGGATAATCGTCACGGTGACATAGACTACAAAGTGTGGGATCGAAACGAGGTCAAAATTGCCATTCTCATTGAAGTGGATGCGCCTTCGGAAGAGCGAGCGAATGCAACCTTTGAGCGTATCTCAGTTGATTTTGGCGCAGGTCAGACCGCTGTTTCTGCCAAGACCGAGATTTCTTCAAACGGGAGTAACTCTTGGTGGGGCAAGTCAAATGGAGCCTTCTCTATCAATTATGTTGTTTCAGCCCCAGTGGGTTGGGACGTGGATTTTGCAAACAGCTACGGAGATGTTAGAGCTCCAGATCTTGCCAAAGATGCTAAGCTCGACGTGCGCTATGGAGACCTTTTTAC
>CALDTK010000008.1 GCA_937924035.1 uncultured Saprospiraceae bacterium
GACTACTTTCAGCACAACGAAGGGTATCCGCTGATAAAAGGCGAGTACGCAAGGGTGCCAATCGAAAATGCAGATGGCAGTAAGCTTTTGGTATATGGCGTTTGGGAAGGGAACGGCAATTTCATTACTTCTTACGCATTGATGGATAGCGCTGGTGGCGATATAGCATTAGTTGAGTTTGGGTCTAGTGATAATCCTTCCAACTTTGATCGCTTACATGATGAGATGGAGGCTCGCTGGCACCCCACAGACCCTGACTTAATTCGGTTTATTGGAGGAGGTAATAGCGCTAGAGGATCTCTCAAGGTGTTCGAATATCAAGTCTCGACAGGCGATATCACGACACTTTCGGATTTAACCGGCAAGTTACCTTCTCACTGGGGTGATGGTTTGTATGGATTGACTTACCTCGAAGGTGACTTCAGTTCGGATGGCCATCGCTTAGCATGGGGGATAGAAAATTCAGACGAAGAACCCGTGGGTTTCGTGGTTTTTGATGTGCGCAATGATGGAGTCGTATTAGGCACTCTCGATTACACGAACCAGAATCACGACAATATTTCCATCACTCCGTCAGGCAACTACGTTGTCATATCTGGTCACGAGGAAACAGCAGCTTACTCGGCAGATTTTGTTAACAAAAACGTATTGATGAACGAAACTCAGCACGGCGATACGTGTACGAATGCGTTGGGAAACGATTGTTATGTTTCGGTAGTTTTTGATGATCAAAGTAATCCTCTTATAGGGAAAATATTCACGACAGATTTGATCACGGGCGATGTCACTAGCCTGATTGATGTCTATGGCTATGGCAATACATCTCTGCATCTCTCAGGTCGCGCGCACGATGCTCCAGGGTGGGCACTTATGTCTACCTATAATTGTCTCGGTAATGGAATCGACACCAGCACAGTGTCAACCGCTTTGTGTGATCGACTAACTCTGGTCGAGCTCACACCTAATCCACGCTTGTATCAAGTGGCATGGACTCACAGCTCAGGTGAAACCTACAATGCTGAACCCCACGGTACGTTAAGCAGAGATGGGTTACGTGCTTACTTTTCTTCCGATTGGTATAGCCTTAAAACTAACGATGCAAACGTAGTTGATTTGTATCGAGCAGACATAGACTCCGAAGTCTATTTAGATTTACCAACTCTTCCAGAGCCACCGCTTACACCAACGGATCTATTGCCCGAGTCTGGTTCACTGTTATTAGATAGTGAACCCCTTACGTTGGCATGGAATGACCCTAGTCCTGATAGAAGTAATTCATTCGTCGTTGTTTCTCGAGATTTGCAAACAGAGGAAACGATAGGTCAACAAACACTTCAGCGCGAAGATGTATGCGATAGTTTAGGAGCTTGCGCTTATGATGTTGATACCAGTCTATTGCCATCTAATACGACCATTTCATTTTCTTTGGTATCTAACGGGCTCCGAGGGAGCTCCGATTGGATAAGTGCTGATTATGTGTTTTTGCGGAGCTTCACGCCAGACGCACCAGAAATATTGTCACCCACTGATGGCGTGATGATAGACACTGGTATAGCCCCGCTTTTTAAATGGCAGCAGAAAGAACACCCCGTTTCTATCAGTGCTTTTGAAGTCATGATTGAAGATACAAGCACTGCTACTATCTTGCTGCATATTGAAAATTATTCTGCCATTGCAAATTGCAATGACACTATTTGTACTGTGATTGATCGCTCGCTGGAACTTCCGGAATCGAACGCATACGTCTTTAGTGTACGTGCGCAGAACAGCAGTGGTTTCAGCGACTGGGATTCTATCGGCTTCTCAGTGCAAGAGGGTGCAATTGGTTATATTCCCTATGAAGAGGGAATACAGTTCCTGCAAAGGCCTGTCGTCGAAAAGCCTGTTCAGGGTGTGAGCTATATAGATCAGAGTTTTTTCAGTTCCGTTTCTAGGTTGACCGATGCCACATCTTCAGAAATGGTTTCTGGATTGACGGTTGCAAAAAACGACTATTCACGTGTGCAAGTTGAAAATGCAGATGGCAGCCGATTGTTGTTATTGGCTATGCATCCAGAAGAGGGAGTGTTGAGCTATGCCTTGGCTTATCCAGATGGCAGCAACATAGAATTTATTCAGTTCCCGAACGATGCACCAACGACTCGACCCTGGATGCACGATGAAAGTGAGGCGCGTTGGCATCCTACGAATCCAGATATTATACGTTTCATCGCTGGGCAAAATTCCTACGTTGGCACTTTGAAAATCTTTGAATACAGAGTATCCACAGGATTGGTCACTGTGCTCTCTGATTTGCAGGGTAAGTTACCTGAAAGTTGGGGGAATAATCTCTACGGTATGACCCTCTTTGAAGGAGGTGCTAGCGCAGACGGAAATCGTTACGCCTGGGTTGTAGAAGGCGGCAGTCAAGAGAGGCCGAAAGGATTTGTTAGTTTCGATGTTCGAGAGGGTGGCATCGTATTAGGTACACTTGATTACGATAATCATCAACATGACAACATCGGCATTAGCCATTCCGGTAAGTATGTTGTTATTTCCGGTACTGACGAAACCGCTTCTTATAGTATCGATTTTAGTGAAAAGCGGGTTTTGATGCGTGAAAGCCAGCACGCCGATCTCTGTCGTTTGGCTAATGGCAATGATTGTTATGTCACAGTGTCTTTTGACGATGTCAGCAATGACAACTACGGAAAGGTGTTCTTCACTGATCTAGTGACAGGCGAAGTCAATACGCTGTTCGATGTCTTCGGCCTCGGTAATACCTCATTGCACTTCTCCGGCCGCGCTTATGATGTGCCAGGTTGGGTAGTTGTTTCCACTTACAATTGCTCGGCAGCAGTGTCCAGCCAATTCCCTACCTCACTATGC
>CALDTK010000009.1 GCA_937924035.1 uncultured Saprospiraceae bacterium
AACATTTCTTCAAGTGCTCCCATCTCATCATTGACAGCGATGCGAAGTGCTTGAAAAACTTGTGCGAGATAGCGGGGTCGATTGCCACGTATGTAGCCGTCGAGAAGCCCCAGCAGGTCACCGGTCGTTTTTAACGTCCGGGTCTCGCGCTCTGCGACAATTGCCTTTGCAACTGTACGTGCATTGCGCACCTCACCGTAAGTACCTAATACCCATTGCAGCTCTTCAGCATCAATTTCTTGTAGAAGTTGAGCGGCTGTCGGCACACTGTCGTCCTGAGACATGCGCATATCAAGCGGTGCATCGTAGCGAAAAGAAAATCCTCGCTCTGGTACATCGAATTGATGTGAACTCACGCCGAGATCAGCTAAAAGTCCATCGATCGCTTTCACCTTATGCAGACGCAAATACCTGGCTATGTGCCGGAAATTTGCTGCTATAAAGAGTAGACGGTCGTCGTTAATACGCATCGCCTGCTGTTCTGCATCAGGATCCTGATCGAAGGCTATTAGTCGACCTTCAGGTCCGAGTTGATCTAGAATCAGCTGGGCATGGCCTCCACCACCGAACGTGACGTCTACATACGTCCCGTTAGGATTATGGACCAATGCCTCAACAGCAGCTTTCGCTAAAACAGGCACATGGTAACTCATAGGGAGAGGTTTATATCGCTAGGCGGCCTGAAGGCCTTCATCAGATTTATTGGCGGTGTTGGTTTGCTGCTTATAGCTAGCGAATGCTTTTTGCGCACTCTCTCGAAGCTCCTTCCCCGTAGGCTTTTGCTTCTCGAAAACTTCTTTCGCCCAGATGTAATAGCGATCTCCTCTTCCTGATATTACCACGTCTCTATCAATTCCAACTGCCGAAGCAAGGTGAGAAGAGATTTGAAAACGCCCGTTGCCATCTAAGTCAACAGTATCAAGCATTTGAAAGAACATATCCTTAAAGCGAGATTGCTCCTCATCAAAGTCGTCAAGCTTGAGAACCCGCTCACACGTGGATTCCCAAACATCGGCTGGATATAAAACGAGGTGCCCTCCCATTCCAAGGGCCAACATGAACTTTGCTCCTTTTTGATCTATGTCGTTGAACGTCACGATCGGAGAAGGAAGACGGAGGCGACCCCGTTCATCCAATCTACAATCATAAGTGCCAACAATAAGATTACTCACGAGCTAATTCAGGTTGAGTCCACAATGTAACTCAATTCCCTGTTCTGCCCAAAATTCCCCAATCAATTATCAGAAGCCCCCAAGCTTCCCCATAATCTCCCAGCTAGGTTACCAACCTGCCACCACTACATAACCTGCTATTAATCAATATTTTAGAAATATTTACATCTGTAAAATCATGGTTATACACACGAAATTGGGACTTTTCACCAAATGAATCAACAGCTGTTTTCGCAGCAAAAAGCCCAGAATTCTCTAGAAAACTCCTAAAAATCGACCGTTTGGGAAATTTTGGGAACCGCGTGGGATAATTCAAGTTGCCAGGTCTTACTTGGTGGTAAAATGGGTTTTGGCGAAAGCCTCCGAAAGACTTTAAACCAAATGCTACTCCAAGGTAGCTGCAATACACATATTATGGAGTCACAATACGTAAATACCTACATACCATTACTCAAGCTAGCTTGCGCTGGAGCTCTCTGCTGCATCTTCTAATGGACTCACCCGGCTAGGCGTCGGTTTTTTCTTTGCTGAAGTAAACCTCATTTGCAGTACTCCGAAGACAGCTTCCTTAACAATGCCACTGCTCATCTTGCTGACACCAGCTGTTCGATCCACGAAGGTTATTGGCACCTCTTCTACTCGAAAACCAAGTTGCCATGCGCGAAATTTCATCTCAATCTGAAATGCATAGCCAATGAAACGAATACCATCTAAGTTCATCGCTTCGAGTACTTCTCTGCGGTAGCATTTGAAGCCCGCTGTCGGATCTTTAACGGGCATCCACGTAATCGTGCGAACGTAAAGACTTGCTCCATAACTGAGAAAAATCCGGTCGAATGGCCAGTTCTCAACTTTGCCGCCTTTGGTATAACGAGAGCCAACAACAACGTCAGCTTTTCCTTCCAAAGCTGGCTTTAACAAGCGAGGAAGGTCTTTTGGATTATGGCTGAAATCGGCATCCATCTCGAAAAGGAAATCATAGTTCCTAGCCAATCCCCAACGGAAGCCGTCTAAATAAGCTGTGCCTAATCCGAGCTTACCTGCTCTACTTAATATGTGAAGTCTACCTTCATACTTCGCTTGCATACTTCGCACCGCATCACCTGTACCGTCAGGACTACCATCATCGACGATGAGTAGGTCAAAACCCTCTACCTGATCGAGCACAGCCGGCACAATTAGGAAAATATTTTCAATCTCGTGGTACGTCGGTATGACGACGAGACTTCTTGGGTTAGACATGTGGGATTAAGGTTACAGTCAGTATACGTTCAAGGCGAAAGTACGGTTGCTAACGTTAAGGAGGTTCTAAGCAATAGCTTCAGTAGTTGTTTTTTCAGGCTTCCCTTGAATTACCACTCGCAAATAAGCTCCAAAAGCCCCGAAAAGAGCGGCACTGAGACCGCCTACGATACTGGTAACGAGTAACAACACAGGCGCGCTGCCCAGCTTAAAAATCTCGGCAATGCGGGACGGTAGATCGCCATCCCCCCAACTGAACCAAAGTCCTCCAAGTGCATAAGTAGCAGCACCTGCAAGTAACATGGTCCAAAATAGCATACTTGGATGGCGTGCACGAACGGTGAAACCAATTACCGCAGCGACAATTAAAAACCACCACCACGTTCCAAATCCTAGACTCAGAAGACCTAGTACCACGGTCAATAAAAAGGCAATCAACAATTTACGAGGCATGCGTCGAGGTTAAGGAGTAAACGTAAGGTGAACAAACTGATCATTGTCTTTAATCGCTTCTCGGTCGTGTAATTCTACATGATGATATCTCCCTTCTACCCAATCAGTGACCATGTCATCGTAGTGAGGGTTGCCTGGATGTCCACTTTGTCCGCCAGGATAAACGACATCTGCTCCAACCTTGCTCGAAAGATCTACAATCATTCTCCAGCTAGGTCCAACATTTCCTTTCTGCGCATTCAAGGTGCCCTTCCGGCCAGAAACAGGAAGATTCGCTTTAGAAAATGCAGGAAGCCTCATGTAGTGCTGAACACTTGCATTGTTGTAGTCAGCCCAAGCATAGTCTTCTTTGTTGTTAACCAAAGCTTCCACTTGGTCACTTGCTGCAAAGAGAGAGGCCGTAATGATATCGGCCGCAGATTCGCGCACATCTGTCTTTTGGATATCAAACCAAGGGCTCAATGGGTCCTCCTTGAGTAAGTCAACCATTCGCCAATCTTCAGGCGTTTGCAAGCGCCCGGTCTTTGGAGTGACCTCAAACTCATCCCACGCGAGCTTTCTCAATTCCTTCGCCCATTCCTCAAAAATGACAGGCGCAACGGCATCATGCTCGAACCTAAAATCCCACTCTTGCAGCAAGTCAAGCATTCCCCTTGCATAAAGTGTGAGGCCATCACGCTTCACGTCTTTGAGGAGCACAGGCACTAAATCAGCTGCGAAAACTGAGTAGCTATCCATTTGGAAGTCCTTCATGCGTTCCACATCCGACTTGCGCGTACCTCGAATTAAGGAATTGATTCGACGATTACGATAATGTTCGAATGTGCCTCGATAGTCATACGGATAGGTATCGTCTGTGCTCACCTGGTTTGTACTGGTGAGATAACTCTGCCTCGGATTTACAGAAAATGGATTTTCTACAGGTGGTAGGTAACCAACTGCCGCGGGGTCGCCAGCCTCTTTGATGTACTTCCCTTCATCCGGTAGATTGCGCGGAATAGTTCCTGATATCCGCAATGCGATATCGCCGCCTTTGTTTGCATATACCAAGTTTTGAGCAGGCCACCCCATCTTGTAACTCGCTCCCAAAAAGTCGCGGATGCTTTTGCTCTTATTGAGGCCTAAAAACGTTTCGATAATCTCAGCCGAAGGACGTTTTAGCGTAAGCCAATCCATAGCCAAACCATAGCGATAGTCTTGAGGGTCGGTATAGACGATTGGACCAAATTCTGTGATAACCACAGTATCAGATATCGTCTCACTACCACGGACCACAATTTGCTCAATCCGATAGGTTACCTCCGTGGTTTTACCCCTTGCGGTGCGGTATCGCGTATTGTTCGGATTGGTGTATTCGATTTTATACCAATCGAGCACATCCATACCAACATTGGTGACGCCCCAAGCGCTATGCTCATTAAAACCTATCGTGATGCCAGGCACACCTGGTAGACTTACCCCATGCACTGACAAGCCTCCTGCATGCAGTTCGCTCTCGAACCAAATACTTGGCAAAGTCAACCCAAGGTGAGGGTCGTTTGCTAGCAAAGGTTTACCTGTAGAAGTATAAGGACCAGCGATGGCCCAGTTGTTAGAGCCGATTCCTTCGGGAGTTTCTTGATAGCCTTTCAATCCTAGTGAAGGGCTAAGTGTAGATAGCTTTTGCTCTGCCAACCCAAGTCTAGCCTTCTGGCTCGCATTGATCAATGAGGTGTCGCGACTAATGAAGGGAGTGTTTGCAGGGATCACCGGCACATCATCTGAGCTACGCGGAGGAAAAAGGAAGTCATAACTTCTTTCACCGATCAAGGCGCGTGTGTTTGTGGCCTGAATATCCTTGTTTGCAAAGTTGAGCGTGTATGCCATGTTCAAAGCAACAAGCGCTGTCCTTTTGGGTGACCATTCACTTGGTGCGGCATTGAGCAATTTGTACTCTATTGGATAATCCTTTGGCTTCAATTGATCGATATAAGCATTTACTCCATCGGCATAGCTCATCACCGCCTCATAAGCAGAAGGATTGGCTTGCCACATGCTGTCGATCTGCTCCGCTAAATAGCGCCCTCCTATTCGTCTTCGCTCTCGGTCAATATTCACCGTCAGCTCACCGAGCAATTCACTGAGTGTCCCCTCTGCAGCACGTGAAACGATGTCGAATTGAAATAACCTATGCTGCGCCTGAATGTAGCCCTGCGTGTAATAGAGATCTCGATCAGAAGTTGCATAGATGTGAGGCACAAGACGTTCATCATAATACACGTCTACAGGAGCCCGTAGACCTGGAAGATCAAGATCTTTGTTCCAATAATCCGAGGAGTTGTTGCGATAAAAACCTTCGAAAGGATTGAAGAACGATCCTAAGGGAGGTGTATCATTACCTCCAACGGTGACGCCGCGGTCCATGAGGAAAAACCAACCTGCACAGAGAACCGCAAGGACTATCAACTTAAGCCAAGGCCTATTGTTTGACATAGAGATGGAGGGTTTGAAAAATGTTGTTGCAACTGAAAATGAAGCGAGCGAAAAGTACGGAAATCGTACTGGGCCGCCAACCTACAGGTTTGCGTGGGTTTTTCTCGTTCTATTCTTTACGAATTGTGCTTCGCCACAACCTCAACGAGAGTTTACAGGCGACAAGGTTTTTAGGACGACTCAACCTTCAAAACTTTTCTTCGCTAACACAAGATCGGTCAATTATTACCGGAAACGGCCTCCTGGTACTGACCTAGATGTCTACAGCTATCGAAAATTTCAAATTACTCGAAAACGACCAATGGTCACGCCAACCATCGTCGATGCATATTTGAAGGATGAGGCCTATCTATTTGTTGAGGCAAACAAATTCCCAAGTATCACTACCCCACTCACCATACGGATCAAAAGTGACACACTTCTCGACACAATAAGCCTTCAACTCCCTACCCGAAAAGCACAGTTAGCTTTCGCGACTGATCTCTATGAAGGAATTCTAAATGGACACCGCATCGAGGTCTTAACTCAGGACAGTGTCTTTCTAGAAATTTATGAAAAGCGCGCTGAGCGAGCAGCATTTCAATCCGTTTTCACTGACTACTACCGACTTACAGAACGCATATAACTTGTAAGTAATACGTCTGCCATTTGCAGGTTCAACACTTTTGGGACCTTCCTGCGTTCTTGTTGCCTTACCTTTACCCAATGCGCTTTACACTTCTTTTTCTGGTTCTATTGAGCTCGATCGCAGCATTTGCACAGCCGAGAGCATCCGTAGGTTTTTCAACCTTCAACTCTGAAAATGGACCTTACGTAGAGGTATACCTTTCAGTAGAACGCGCATCTCTGATAAAATCTCCATCTGGCAAGCAGTCGACCACGTTTACTGTTCTTTTCAATGAAGGGGACGAAATCCGACGCGCAGACAAAGTTGAGCTGATCGCTCCTACCGATAGTGAGGATAGAAACTTTGTAGAAGCGCTTCGCTATTTCATTCCAGAAGGAAGCTATCGTCTCAATGTTGAGGGCGTAGACAATGCAGACAGTTCTCAGCTTTCGCTAAAACTCGCCACCGACATCGTCATAGACTACCCGACAGATTCTATTTGTTTGAGTGACCTTCAGCTTGCTGCAATGGCTTATGACGTTGACAGTTCTCACCAAAACAGCACCCTTGTAAAGGGCGGTCTTTTCCTAGAACCACTTCCCCAAAACTTCGTCAAACGACAAATGGAAGGCTTTACGGCCTACATCGAGGCTTATTTCCCCGAGCAGTTTAGAAACAAGCCCGCGCTGTTGGAATACACCATCATGAGTTTTGACGACAGTGGAAAGCCCAATGATATTTTCAGAAAAAATAAGCGCTTTGAGGCGAAAGACTACAACACACCATTTTTCATCAACATCAACACAGAGTCTCTCGCCAGTGGTCGCTACGGTTTGCGCATGACGCTTCGTGATAAATCACTGCAATCAATCGCAGAAAAGGTTAGCATTTTCGTCCTCTCTAACCCAGGTAAAGACGTTGAAGCATTGAGTGTTAAAAATGAAAGCTATGAGGATAGCTTTGTGCATAGCATCACCTCAGATTCACTCAATTATGTGCTTCGTTCATTGCTACCAATTGTCACTGCTACAGAAAGTAACTACTTGGAAGGCGTCATTAGAAGTGAAAACGAAGAGGCTCAAAGGCTCGCAATTTCCAATCATTTCTCTGGAGAATCGGCCAAGTATCCAGAGGTTGCTTATCGGTCTTATATGAAGATCGTTCGCGAGATAGATGCGGCTTTCAAAAACGGGTTCCGTGCAGGTTTTGAATCTGATCGTGGCTATGTGTACTTGAAGTATGGTCAGCCAGATGATCGAGTGATCGTCAACGAAGACCCCGCTGCACCACCCTATGAAATCTGGATTTACAACTACGTCGAGCGCACCTTTCAAGGTCCTGGGAAATTTCTTTTCTATAACCCTACACTCGACAATGCGAGTTACACGCTACTCCACTCCACCGTACGAGGAGAGATTGCTGAGCCGCGTTGGCGGAGGGTTCTATATTCTCGATCTACGAGTGGCTTCGACGATAGCGACACTGTTCAAGGTACAGAAATCGGAGATCACGTAGGTCGTTATGCAGATGAGTATTTCAACGATTTCTAAGCAGACTATTGTTAGTGAAGTCGTGCAGGTGTATGAAAAAGAAAACCTAGGTTTGAGGTCATACTCTCAGCTATGGTTTCTTTAAGATTTCGCACCTCTTCACTATCACTACTACTCTTCACAAGCTTGGCACTTGTGTTTCTAGGTGCCTGTAGTCCACGAACGAACAAATCACTTCAGACGACTCCGATTCTGATCGAGCCACTTGATTTAGCACAGATCCCAACCTTTGGCGATGCCCGTCGCAGTGCGAAAGGAATTGAACTCTATTCACTCAATTCCGAAGAATTATTGGAAGTGGAAGTGACTAGAAATTCGCTGGCTGCTTTTCCAAAAATCAAAGCGAAACCAAGAAACACTTTCCGTATTGTTGCCGTGGGAGACATGATGCTCGGCACCAATTATCCAGATCCTAAATACCTGCCGCCTGGAGATGGCAGTATGATTTTGAGAGAGGTAAATGGCCTGCTACAAGATGCAGACATTACGATTGGCAACCTTGAGGGGACGCTGCTCAATGAAGGAGGAACGCCAAAAAGATGTGGTAACCCAGATGCCTGCTATGCATTTCGTTCGCCTGAAAACTATGCGCAGCACTTTGCGAATGCAGGCTTTGATTTCCTTAGTCTAGCCAATAATCATTCAGGCGACTTTGGCCCTATTGGGCGCAGCACGACTAAACGACGGTTACAGGAATACGGTATAGCTTATGCAGGATTGATGGGTAGCGACGAAATCGCTTATCGAACATTTTCGGGCGTACGCTTTGCTTTCATTGCTTTTGCACCCAACAGCGGAACCGTCGATGTCCGTGACATATCACGCGCACGAAGGCTGGTCGAACAAGCAGATGCAGAAGCTGACATAGTCGTCGTCACCTTTCATGGTGGTGCAGAAGGAAAAGATGCTCAGCACGTTACACGCCAAACGGAAGAATATTACAAAGAGAACCGCGGCAACGTTTATCGATTCTCTCATGCAGTTATTGACGCTGGAGCAGATGCCGTTATGGGACACGGCCCACATGTGACGCGCGCGATGGAGTTGTACAAAGGCCGACTTATCGCTTATAGCTTAGGCAACTTTGCAACGTATGGTCGCTTCAATCTTCGTGGCCCAGCAGGCGTCGCTCCACTTCTTAAATTTACGATGGACGACACGGGGAGATTTGTTAGCGGTCAAGTGACTCCAATTTATCAGACTAAACCAAGCGGACCGAAGGTGGATCCACAAGGAAGAGCCATTCGCATTTTACAGGATTTGTCGAGACAAGATTTTCCTGAAAGCCCGCTTGTCATTTCTAGCACTGGTCTATTGACAACAAGCAGTTTGTAGATCGCAGTAACTGATTGAAGTGCTGTGTATTACTTTGTGAGTACAACCAAGAACGACCGTGAGCCAAAGCCGATTCAAAGAGTACGATCCATTAAGCTGTCTTAACTGCGACACTACCTTTGAGGCTAGTACGGTATACTGCCCAAAATGTGGCCAAAAAAACCGCAAAAATGAGCTTTCACTTGCTGAGTGGTTGACGGAAGGAATCAGCACTTTTTTCCACTTAGAAGGCAAGACCTTAAATACAGTTAGAGACCTATTTGTGCCAGGAAAAATGGCCACTAATTATTTCAATGGTCAACGTGCAAGGTATGTCCATCCTTTCCGATTATTAGTTTTCAGTTCTTTGATTTGTTTTGGATTATTGTCGTTCCAGCGATACTATTTCCCTAACGATGAAGGCCCGAGGTTGATCCATATGAATTTTTCGGAGTCAAATGCAACAGGCATTGCTGTAGGTGACACGAATGCCCATAAGGTTATTAAAAGTATAAATCTGCATCCGATTTCTACACGAATGAAGGCTATCGACTTGTTGCGTGCAAAAATTGTATATCACGATAGATTTGAGCTCATCGCAGATAGCATGGCACGCTGCGGCGCAGTGCGTGACTCCGCCCAAATGGCATTGTTGGATACGCTTAGGAATTTTTATCCGATGCCAGAAAGCTGGATGGGTAAAGGCCACCTTGTAACCAATGGCGACACATTGGATTTCGATGCTCGAAAAGTAGCCGCACTGAGTCCCAAGCGAATTGTAGAAGAATCAGAAGTAGAAGGCTGGTTTAAACGCTTAGTCGCACGCAAGGGAATCCATGCATACCAAGAAGGATCTGACTCAGTTGAAAAACTCCTCTATGGGAATTTGTCTTGGGCGGTTTTGATTTATGTCCCGTTTTTAGCACTGGGATACAAGCTGTTTTACCGAAGAAAACTACCGCTTTATACACAACACCTTTCGTACAGCGCAATTCTGATGTCCATTGCATTACTACTGTATGGGTTTAGTAGCCTAATCGATATATTCATCCCAGATAACATTATAATACTTGCTTTTTTGCTTGTATTTATCATCTATAATTTAATAAGCGATGCAAGAGTTTTCAATGTGAGCAAAGGACACGTTTTTCTCAAGTTTTCTGCACTTGGATTTTACGGCTTCTTTGCGTTTATGATTTCCCTCATGTTATGGATAATCATAACGATGCTGATCATTTAAGCTTTTGCCAATCTCGTGCCTCGATCCTATTGGTACACCCTACAAAGTCTCGCTCTTCGTTGCTCGCGATGACTACGGTTCGATCACCTGCCCAATCGTTTACTAAACGTTGATACCAGTCGACAC
>CALDTK010000010.1 GCA_937924035.1 uncultured Saprospiraceae bacterium
TTCTGAGATTGACCAAATATCGACTTCAACTACATCGCCTGATACAAGCGGAATAGTTGAACCATTAGAATCGAGCTTATTGATGCCGAAGCGAATTGGAAGGATGAAGTAGATGCCATCTGTAGGTGTTCCGCCGTCAAAGGCAGCATCATAGGCTATGTTCAATTCTTCAATTCGATTGAGGAAGGTATCATTAATGGTGGTTCTAATCATGTAGCGATCGCCTACTCCAGGGAGATCACGCGCATAGACCTGTCCGTAGAGCCCCTCATCCAATCCTAGCTGCTCTTCTTCAAACTGAAAGCTGATCGAATCGATGGGTGCTACCCGATTCATTGATGTTAGCGCCGTGTAGGTCTGATCGCCATCTTCGATCGTAAGCGTATACGTTTCGCCTACTTCTCCGATATTTTCTGCAGTACTGCTCGGTGTCCAAACATATCTACCAGGTTCAGCTTCCGCGAAAACAAAACAGTCGCTCCCTAAAGAGGTCTGGCAAACAACTACTTCGGCACCCGTAATTGGGTCGGGTAGGGTGTTAGCGAAGAAATCCTGAGTATAGCTTAGGTTAATGGTCTGCTCAACATTTTCGTTGGTAAGCCATGCTTCAACTACGGGTTGTGGTGTTTCGAAAGTAGAGTCTAAATCAACAGGGTCGGTACACGCACCAGCTCCTAAGACACCAAGCAAAGAGCAAACAATCCATGCGTTGCTCGTTTTAAAGCTATGAATTTTGGCTCGTCTACTTTTTCCAGAAGGTATATTAGCCGGCGACTTCTTACCTACGGGAATTAAAATAGGCTGAGGTGCTGCTTGTTTCGGGAAAAGTGCAGCTAGTATTTTGCCGATAAGTGATGGGAACATGATTGGGTATTTGCTACGAGAGATATGGGATGTGGGACACTGATAGGGACGCAACTTGCGCTACTTAAAACTGAAGTTGTAGCTCACAGAAGGAATGAAGTTGCCGACTACTGAAAGCTGGTTGGCTTGTGTAGAAATGGGCTGTCCAATGACTGGTCGAGCATCTGTCTGACCTCCATAAATATTGAAAGGATTACGACGACTGTAAACGTTGTAGACACCAAATATCCACTGACTCTGCCAGCGCTTGTCTTTTTTGGACTCCTTCGGGTCGAGGGTTACAGACACATCTAAACGATGGTAATCCGGGATTCGGAACCCGTTACGTGTATCGTCATCAACGTGAGGAACATAGTATCCCAATTGGTAGTAACCACTTGACTGTATCGTAAGTGGAGACCCAGTATTGTACACGAAGTTGGCGCTCAATGTGAGTCGATTATTCAACTCATAAAAGCTCGTGATGCTAAAGTTGTGTGTTTGGTCAAAACGACTTGGATACCATTCCTCATTGTTGATTCCCTCAACGAGACGCTCTGTTCGTGCAAGGGTGTAAGAAAGGAAGCCACCAAGACGCCCTTTGTTCTTTTTCACTGAGAACTCTGCTCCATAAGCGCGACCCTCACCTGGAAGAACCTCTCCCTCCACAAACTGATTGATCGTGAGGTTAGCGCCATCGATATAGTCGACGAGGTCATACATCTGCTTGTAATAAGTTTCCACTGAAAACTCGTAAGCATTGTCCTTGAAATTGCGGAAATAGCCAATCGCAAACTGATCAGCTTTCTGTGGTTTGATGTTGTTGGTACTCGGTGTCCATAGGTCGAGCGGAATAGATGCAGCAGTATTACTAAGCAAGTGAATGTACTGGGCAGTACGTTGATAGCTCGCTTTCATAGAGCTCACTCGGTTTAGTTGGTACTGGGCACTTACGCGCGGCTCTAGGTTGACGTATGTTTCTACGACTTCTCCCTTTTCAGTGGTTTCCACACCGATAAGTGGGCGCTTGGTGCCCTTAGGAACGGTCTCGTCATAAGTGTACACATTGCTTCCTCCTAAGTATTGGAAAGCGCTAGTACGTAATCCGTAGTTAAGCTTAAGTCTACCATCGGAAAGTGTCGTTTCGTGTTCAACGAAGGCCGAATATTCAGCTGCAAATTGATTCGAAAGACTGATGTCAATCACCTCGCCACCGCTGGTTGCAATTGCGTTGGCTGGTTCGAATCGATAGTAAATGCCTTGCCCTCCAAAACGAATGACATTGGTTGGGTTGGCGTAGTAAGTCAATTCTGGTTTCACGCTCAAGTTGACAATACTTGCATCCCAATTGAATCCATCATCTTCTCGGTCTTCGCCAAAATTGATGGCGTAATCGTAGTCAGAATAGTAGAAGGTTAGGTTGGTAAAGAGCTTATCAGAAAAAAGGTGATTCCAGCGTAATGTACCGGTAGCGTTGCCCCAATCGAACGAAGCTCCACTTCCAATTCCAAATACGTCACGACCAAAATAGCCAGACAAGAAGACTTGGTCTTTGTCTGAGAATTTGTAGTTCGTCTTCAAGGTGTAGTCGTAGAAGCTAAGTTTGGTATCTGCGAGCGTACCGTCTAAGAATGGTTTTGCGAGCACATCGATATAAGAGCGGCGTGCAGCAAGTAGGAAGCTTGATTTGTCCTTCACAATTGGAGCTTCAATGCTCAAACGTGAAAAGATGGTACCGACACCACCATCCATTTGGAATTTTTTGTTGTTGCCTTCTCGCATGCGCACGTCTAAGATGCTTGATAGACGACCGCCGTAGCGGGCAGGAATTCCACCTTTATAGAGCTTCACATTTTTAACTGCATCAGGATTGAACACCGAAAAGAACCCAAACAAGTGACTTGAATTATAGACAGGGGCCTCATCAAGTATCACTAGGTTTTGATCTATCGAACCACCCCGAACATTGAATCCGGCAGCTCCTTCTCCTACAGTACTCACCCCAGGTAGGAGTTGGATACCTCTTAATACATCGACTTCCCCAAGTAGGCTAGGGATTTTTCTCAAGGTTGACGCATCGAGCTTCTCAACCGACATTTCAATGTTCGACACATTTTCGTCTTCTTCTTCGGCAGTCACAACAATTTCTTCGAGCAGTGTTCCTTCTTCGGCGAGTTCGAAGTCTACCGTCGCGCTGAGGGTAAGTTCTACGGTTTGAGTTATGTCAGCGTATCCCAAATAACTGGCTATCAACTCGACAGAACCATTAGGTACAGTGAGGGAGTAGAAGCCGTATTCATTGGTGGTGGTACCTGTGCCTGTGCCTTTCACGATGACGGTTGCGCCAATCAGGGTCTCGCCGTTGTCAGCATCTCGTACGTAGCCTTTGATGGTACCATCTTGGGCTAGGCTTTCGCCAAAACCTCCTGTGATGAGACAGAAGAGGAGGAAGAAGTAACTAAATTTCATACTTGACTTTTGGGGGTCATCGTCACAACGGCTAGTTAAGCGGGATAGTTGCTTTGTCGGGGTTGCTTTAGACAAAGTAACTTTCGTGATAGACGGATGAGGGGTGAGATGGTTACAGACGCAGAGCACGGCAATTCATCCATAATCTAAAACCAAAGATCATCCAGGTGAAAGAGGAAGTGGTTAACCTTTGTTAAGAAATGCTTCACTAAGCTGGTTTTGTAGCAGTCTTTCGGATCTGCTTGAAGTTGCACTTCGTGGTAGATCTTGGGTTATTGACCAGTTAAGCTCGAGGTTTTGATCGTGCTATTGCAACAGTGTGAAATGGGACAATAGCTTTATATCGTTTAAGAGTCTCTGTAATCTTTAGATATCAGCGGTTTTGACAAGAACGGCATTGCGTTTATCTTACTGTCTGTCCATGAGGAATCGATTAATTTATGAGTCTTTTACTGCACTTAGCCTCACCCTTTTTTTCGGGGTGAGGCTATTTGCGCAATTGCCAGATTACGGTATACAAAGGATACAAACTGTGCCAGAGTTATCCTTTGGATCTACCCCTCAACACGCTGTTAGCTTCGACAATAAATTAGTTATTCAAGGTGTAGGATTTGATACAAACCATATTTTCACGGTTGGCTCTTTCTTTTCGATTTTGGACAGAGGTGGATTGGAAACTTTAGAATTTGATACTGTTCAAATTAGATCATCCAATGATTTTGATCGAGGTTCTGGAATGCTTGTTCCTACTGGCTTGTTATCCATACGGAATGCAAACTATGACCCAGTCGATACGAATTATACCTTTTCTGGATCTGCATCAATCCTTGAGTTCGTAAATTTTACAGATACTCATGTTGTTGTACAACAAATTGATTCGTTATGGTTAGATGCATTTGAAGTTGAAGAACAATCATTCTTTACTACCAAAGGAGTTTTAAATCTTGATACATTTTCTAGAGATACAATTCAGTTCGTATTTAATTGTGGTTTCACATCTATGCGTCAGTCTATTGTAGAGCTTAGGTCCTATGTTTATGATGAGCAATTGGGTTACATAAAAGTAAAGACGTGTCCTATTACTGAGGGCATCGTGTCCAATGATGCTCAGCTCGGAGTCTGGCGCTTTGGCGATACATTAGGCCGAGCGCAAGCAATTTTAAGATCTGATAATACAGTTGATCTTATTGTT
>CALDTK010000011.1 GCA_937924035.1 uncultured Saprospiraceae bacterium
CTTGGCCAATCATCGGGTTGTTTTAACTGAATATGCCCCCCTCTTTGCACTGGGTTTGGATAAACCACCAATTCTTCCATTTGCCCAATCAAAATCTCTTTTGAAGAAGAGGTGATGGGTGGATGCCAGATGGAGTCTACACATTGGACGATGTTGAGCCAGCGAGTAGTTGGAGATTTATTGTTATTATTCACAAATCTATAGCTACTTGGTAATCTAGCGATATATCCCAAACACGATGTGTCTTCATTCGAACGATAGAAGCACATTAGCTCAACATCTCCAGATGCATATTCCGGTCTGTCAAAAGACAAAAAACCGCCCATGCCTATAAAAAAAGTTTCACTTGTTCTATTTGAGTCTAAAAAAAAATTCTGCATTAAAATAGTATCAGCCTCACGAGGCTCTCTAGGAACGATAATTGAGAATTGATCGAGACTATCGCCTTCCATTAATTCCGGATGAACATAGATATAGAATACCCTTCTGATCTCAGTTTCAGTGCACAACCATGAAATTGTATCAAGACTTCGCTCATGAGCTGTGTCTAGAATTCCGGTCGGTAATTCTTGTCTGGGGACATAGGTCCATGGATAGCCTGGACTTTCGAAAGACTGTGCGACAGCAGAGGAGGCCATAGTACAGAATAGAAGTACAAGTATCTGCAATCTTGATAGGAAATCTTGATTTAATCGATCCATATCTTTCGTGATGTTAAAGTTGGTCGACCTTTGTTTGCTTCTTTCAAGACATAAATTCCTGAAGGCAGATAGTTGCGTAAAAGATTAGGTATCTCATTTTGGTACGCATCACTTTTTAATAGTAATCTACCGCTCATATCGTATACTTCAAAGTGTATCTGCTCAGAACTGGTAGTTTTATTAGAAGTAGCCCAAAGGTCTGATTCTTCATCATTTAAAGCTTGAGTTTTTTCTACAGACGAACGAGCGTAGTCTTGGCAAAACAAAAAACCAATTACCAGGTCATCAGTGACCATCTCACCTGTTCCTTGGTCAGTAATGGTCAATCGAAGGATGTACGAAAGGTGGTTTGAATTAGGAATCGAAAAAACAGGATTGGCCTGTGACGAAAAAGAAATGAATGGCTGTGTGGGTGTTGGGTGCGCACGATAGCTCCAATCATAGGTATACGGCCCATTATTGAGTCCACCTGTATTTCCAGAAAACACTTGCGCTTCTAATTGAATGGTTGAATAACAAAGTGGATAGCCGTTGGGCCAAGCTGTTGCGGCTATTGCATGAAAACCATCAGGTTGTTCAAGCTCAGCAATTGTACAAAATCGGTTAGAGACAATGATTGCATTATTTTTCATTATCGTTCCTGTGGGTATTACAATGTTTGGTGTCGGATATGGGCGTGGGTATGTAATAGGAACTTCTGGGTTTGAATAATATGAAATCCTTCTATCAGCTGGCTCTTCAATGTCAGAGACCTGTGTGACTTGTCTGTTGTTAGAATTAGGGTCATTGAAGAAATGCGATTTCTCGTGAGCAGCTCCGTTGATATGTCCAATTTCATGGGTAAATGTCGTTGGAAATTTTCTTGGACTAGATGTAGCTAGCATGTTGGCCATAATGTAGGCATTCCCGTAATCCACATTAAGCGTCTCTACACCAGCAGTTGGTGCGGCATGTTGAACAGGACCCGTATAGTACACCACAACATCGGCATCATTATCTTGTCGAAGTTGTTGGAGATCGGGGTTTCCATGTAATTCTGCTACGACGGCTGATGACGTTGAACCTGTGAACGTAATGTCAAGTGTCGTATCATGTACGATAGCATTAATGGATTTAGAACCAATTTCCGAGTTAATAAGAGTACGGTTGGCGCGATTAGTAACTGCATTTACATAGTCTTGAAAATTGGTTATTGTTGCCGATTGTGAAGTGAAAGGGAATACCCCATCGGCCGTACTACTTCTAACGAACAGCACATCCTGCTCTGCTGCGCAAAAGTCATACTCGGAAAATTCCCAATTGTAATCATCTAATACATCTGGAGTAGAACTTTCAGAAGGTTCTGTTCCTGTTTGATCTGTGAAGGCATTAAAACTGGATAAGGTTGGTGTGATCGGCTTGATTGTAAAGGGACCTTCAGCTGTTTGTATACCCCCAGAAAATCCTACAGTGGGGTCAAACCGAATGGTCGTTTCGAAAGCACCTAGCTTTCCTTCTACCAAGTAGGCACCTTCATCCAATAAGGTAGTGTACTCCCAATTGAACATGAGATCAGTAGCCCCAGGAGAGATACGAAATGTATGCAGCTCAAGAGAAGTCATAGAAGCATCTTGAGCAAAACGTAAATAGCTTTTGTTCTGCGCATTTTCATCGGCTTGAGAGGCGAGTTGCTGTTCTACATCACTTAATTGCGAATAACTCTGATGGTCCGCAAATCTTTGCCCATCTGATTGGGCAATAACAGCTGAGCTAAAGGCTACGCAGAGAGAGAGAGAGAGAGAGGAGTTTATATATATTCATGATGACAATATACGGAGAAAGGGTAAGGCGTCTTAAGAAATATCTGTTTCAGTCTACTAGGCGCGATATTAGAGTGATTGATGCGAAAGCCGCCCTCAATCAAAACCGCCAAGCCAACACCCTTCTGATCTTGTTCCCAGAAGCCAACTCAATCACCCGCTTTTCACGGGGTTTGTTTTGGTCCCGCGCGGAGCGCGTGGATCTGCGCTCTACTTGACGGAAGCAATTATCAGCAACCTTGAGGTAGCCTTTCTGTGAGACGAGCGTCGTAAACCAGCCCACCTGTTTTGCAAAACGACTAGACTCAGAAATCATCTTGCGGAGAAAAGCGGGTTCACCTCCTTCGGTCCACAATTCGTTGGACTGTCCCCCAAAGCTGAAGCCTTCTTTTTCATCTTTTCCCAGGTTCTTCCATTTCCGCACAGAAGCTTCTTTCGCGGCTTCGGCTGAAACGAAAAAAGGTGGATTGCACATCGTAAAAGCAAACTGTTCGCCAGGGCGAATGATGCCTTGAAAGATACGCGTAGGGTTAGCCTGTTTTCGCAAATCCACTTTGCCCTTGAGTCGTTTATTAAACGTGGCAATGGCCTCTGCACAACGGAGAGATGCATCGTCTGTATCACTAGCAACGAAAGACCAACCGTAGCTACCCGAACCCAAAATTGGGTAGATGAGAGAGGCACCCGTCCCGATATCGAGGCCTTTCACTTTCTTGGTCTGCTTGTCCTTCGGAATCGTTTCGATAAGGTCTTTAATGACGTGGATATAGTCAAGTCTTCCAGGAACACCAGGCACCAAATTGCCTTCAGGGATATCCCAAAATTGTAGTCCGAAATCAGCTAGTAATAGCGCTTTGTTGAGTTGACGAACCGCATCAGGTTGAGTAAAGTCAAGCGTCATTCCTCCATGAGGAGCCTCAATCATGTATTGCGCTAAATCAGGAACAACCTTGCAAAGTCGATCTAATTCATAAAAGCCTTGGTAGCGATTTTTAGGATGCATGCAAATGCAAAGATGCAAGCCCTTGCTCTTACTTTGCGAACGAATGACCGTCCACCGCTCACACGTACAGATTCCGTTTGAAGAGTTAGCTCGTGCCCTCGAAGGAGAATTGCGCTTGGATGACCTCAGCAAAGTGCTCTACTCGACCGATGCTTCGGTGTATCGGCGCATTCCATTGGGTGTTGCGTTTCCCAAGCACACCAAAGACATACAAGTCATTGTCGCCTTTGCGGCAAAACATAAGGTCGGACTCATCCCCAGAACGGCTGGTACTTCTTTGGCGGGTCAGTGTGTGGGCGATGGGCTGGTTGTGGATGTGTCGAAGCACATGACAGAGATTCTTTCGGTCGATGTTGCGGCGAAAACGGTAACTGTTCAGCCAGGTGTTATTCGGGATGACCTCAACAGGTTTTTGAGAAAGCATAAGCTCTTTTTTGGCCCTAACACTTCGACTTCCAATCGGTGCATGATCGGTGGAATGGTAGGGAACAACAGCTCTGGCTCAACGTCGATTCGCTACGGTCATACGCGCGACAAGGTGAAGTCGATGAAGGTCGTTCTTTCAGATGGTCAAGAAGCTACTTTTCGGGAGGAAGATGTTTTAGCCTTTCGGCAAAACGTAACCAATACGGGCTTGCGGGGGAATGTGTACCGACTTTTATCTCAAGAGTTGACCAACCCAGTAGTACGGCAACGCATCGTCGATGACTTTCCAAACGCGACGATAAAACGTCGGAATACAGGCTATGCAATCGATGCATTGCTTGATGCCAATGCCTTGTCTGGAGAGGAGCAGGGCATTGCGTTTAATCTTGGTCAGTTACTCTGTGGCAGTGAGGGCACCTTGGCATTTACCACCGAGGTAACACTTCAATTGGACGACCTGCCTCCACCCTATGCCATGATGGTCGTGCCTCATTTTAGGAGCGTACAGGATTGTCTCCAGCTCGTTGTGCCTGCCATGGAACACGAGCTTTATTCCTGCGAAATGCTGGATAAAGCGATCCTTGATCTAACGCTCGACAATCCTGAGCAGACCAAGAATCGTCATTTCATATCTGGTGATCCTGAGGCGATTTTAATGTTAGAAATACGCGCACATTCGGAAGAAGAATTGCAAAGTAAAAATGAGCGATTACTCGCATCTATTCAAAAAACAAACTTAGCTTACGATTCGGCTACACTTACGGGTCGATCCATTGGTCAAGCCATGGAGTTGCGTGCAGCAGGACTTGGGATTTTGGGAAACATGGTAGGCGATAAAAAGGCCGTCGCTTGCATCGAGGATACCGCCGTGGCACTGCCTGATTTGGCTAATTATATTCAAGACTTCTCCGCAATTATGGAGAAATACGAGGAGAAGCCCGTGTACTACGCCCATGCTGGTGCAGGAGAATTGCACTTGCGACCGATCCTGAATTTAAAGAAGAGTGAAGATGTTGAACGCTTCAAAAAAATTACAACGGAGACTGCTCATTTGGTGAAGCGTTACGGTGGCTCAATGAGTGGTGAGCATGGCGATGGTATTGTTCGCGCACCATACATCTCGCTTATCGTAGGTGAAGAGAATTATGCGCTGATGGAGCGTATTAAGCAGGCATTCGATCCGCAAGGGATCTTCAACCCGGGAAAGATCTTCAATGCGTTTGCGATGGATGAGCAACTGCGCTATGAGATCGATCGGGAAGAGCCTCAGATAGAGACTCTCTTCAATTTTTCTGATAGCGAGGGCGTGTTGCGACTTGCAGAAAAATGCAATGGCGCTGGTGCTTGCTTAAAGCCGGCTGCAGCAGGCGGCACCATGTGTCCGAGTTATCATGCAACCAAGCAGGAAAAGGATTCTACGCGTGGTCGGGCTAATGCGCTACGTGAGATTCTGACCAATTCAGAGAAGGTCAATCGTTTTGATTCAGAGGAATTGAAAGATGTCTTCGATCTCTGTTTGAGTTGCAAAGGCTGCAGTAGCGAATGTCCATCTACGGTTGATGTAGCGACACTCAAGGCTGAGTTCTTGTATCAATATCAAAAAGCGAATGGGGCTACCCTACGCAGCAAGTTGTTCGCAAACAATCACCGGCTAAATAAGCTAGGTCGCATCAGTGCTGGTCTTACCAATTTTGTCTTTAGAAACAAGTTCACTTCAAGTTGGCTGAAGTCTCTCATGGGTGTTGCGCAAGCACATGAGTTACCTATTTTGAGTGATCAATCACTACGATCATGGTGTAAGCGAAATCTACAAGAGTTGCAGCCGAAGCTGCCAAAGCGAGAGGTATACCTATTTGTAGATGAGTTTACCGATCAGCTAGATGCCAACATCGGTATCGATGCGATCCACGTGTTGACCAAGTTGGGGTATGGTGTTCGGGTGGTTGACCATGCGATCAGTGGAAGGGCTTTTATCTCCAAAGGCTTTTTGGAAGAGGCTAGGGAGGTGGCGATTAAGAACGTCGACATCTTCACTGCGCTGGTCACTGCAGAGGTCCCGTTAATTGGTATTGAGCCTTCGGCTATTCTTACGTTCAGAGACGAGTATCCACGGCTGGTTGAGGATGGGACAAAGGCAAAGCAACTGGCTAAAAACGTCTTTCTCTTAGATGAGTTTTTAGCGGCAGAGATTGATGCAGGCCGGATAACTGCTGAAGAATTTACCAAGGAGCAGAAGCTTGTCAAAGTCCACGGACATTGCCATCAAAAGGCACTTTCTAGTGTGGCCTCTACCCTAGCCTACCTTGACCTTCCAGAGAATTACCATGTCGAGCTGATTCCCTCAGGCTGCTGCGGCATGGCTGGTTCGTTCGGTTACGAAAAGGAGCATTTCGAGGTGAGTATGGCGGTTGGTGAGCAGGTTCTTTTTCCTTCGGTGCGCGCTACTCCAGAGACTACAGTTATAGCTGCTGTTGGTACGAGCTGTCGTCATCAGATTAGGGTGGGTACACGAAGGGAGGCGGTGCATCCTATTACGATTTTGCGGGAGGCGTTGTGATCGCTGCGCGATGGTATTTAGCATCGGGATGTTAGATAACTTACCATCCCACATGGGCCTTTGCTTAGCTTGACACTCGAATTGGTGGCGATGCTAATTGAGGGTCTTGAATCATCTTTCCGCCGACGTGTTTGTGATGAGTTTAAAAAGGTTCAACACTATAATCACCGGACTATATAATACATCTTACTTTTTATTCCATCGACTGTTACGCAACTAATAACAACAGGTGTGGAATTGATTGTAGTTAAATCGACTTCGAATACATCATGAATAATTACTTGTCCAATTGAATTTAAAGCTGTTAGCTTTAGTTTCCTCCCTGCGTTATCCAAAAATATGACTCTTCCATTTCTTAAATTGAAATCGCCCGAAAGATCTGCGCTATTTGGGTTTTCGCCAGTACTAGAAGTTGGGTCAGTTACAATGTCAAGTCTTATTGGAATTTCAGGAAAGCCTCCCCTTAAAAAGGGAAAAATCCCACCATTGATATTGCCTGGTTGAAAATGCAATTGACTTATTTCACCATTGAATAGGGAATCAGTTGAAAATCCAGACCTGTAAGAATTTCCACTTTCGTTTCTTATAATAAACCATGAGATAGATTGATATCTACCATTGCGTCCAGGAAGACCTTCATGAATTCTAAACTCAGGACAAGATTTTGTAGGAATCCCGGACATATAAACGACTATTTTGTCAGAGAAGAAGTCAATCCTAACTAAAGCTGAGTCTGAGTTGAAAGCTGTGTTTTGGCAAGAGAAATATTTATAGTCAAGACCTCTCATAAAGATTGACGTCAATGTATCCGACTCATATAATTTCAGCTCTTTCACGAAATTTTCACTAAGTGAAACATTAAGCAACCCAAATTGTGTCGCAAAAAAATTGTCTGGAAATCCAAATCCAAAAGGATCTATTGCGAAGAATGCCGAGTCATACAAAGTGTTAGCGAACTCAAAATTATCTGGTAACGAAAATTGGATTTGAGAATCAAAATTTGGTAAGACATCTTCAAAGGGTAATTCTCCAAATCGACTTATTGTTTGATTAGAAGTGGCTTGTGCCGAACCTACGATATTTAGTGGTTGAGCTATAATACTCCCTGACCCTAGTATTAGTAGGGTCAGAGAGATGGCAATGAAACAAGTAAATTGATGCATTGAATTTAAATACAGTAGATGGATATTAAAAGCAACCGACATCGAGATACATCCTTCCTTGGACAGGAACTCCATCTGCGAACGTAGCAGCGTAATCACCGAAAATGTCAGACGACTTATAATATTTATGTGATCTTGTGGCTGTTTTAGTTCTTAGTCTATTCCCGAGAGTAGCTTGTAAAGCGGCGCTTGTATTGGTAGTGTTTCCTGGTTCACATTCTGAAGTTTGCCACTGGCCTGTGACTCCATAGCTAGCAAATGTTGACACAACAACATGGTCCTCATCAGAAAATATATTTGGGGTCATCCAGTTTTCTGTGTCAAATTTCGCCCTAGTATTCCAAATAGTTCTACCTTTTTTAAGCTTTAGATCAACAGCCCAACCACCTCCAACAGAATACACTGTTTCTTCTTGAGCAATTTGAGCAATTCTGCAAGATGAAGAGCTAGACCTGAGCGGCCACTGGCTACTAAAAGCACATTCATCTCCATTATCGGTGAATATATTATATGTAAATTCTACGAAGAAGAGTCCATCTACTGGGTAAACATGGTCAAATGATTCAGTTCGCTGTGCCGCAGGTCCAGGGAACGGAATAAAATCAACGGCCTCGATAGGGGAGCCGTCTCCCCAGTCTATAGAACCAATTACTCGGATTATACTAGATCCAGGTAGTACTCTTAATCTCCCCGTTAGATCGTTTGCGTCACATGGGGATACAGCACCTGATCGCAGTGACATTGATTGAGATACGTCGGTAGGGTCACAATCCATAACGGCAAAAAAGTCAGCATCACTTAGCGCTACTTTAATACTATGTTCCTCTAGTTCAGCAAGCGTTAATGTTTCATTTGCTTTTGACCTGAGAAACGAAATACTACTTAAGTTGCTTGTATTAACGTGGTAAACCTCAAAAAAGCTTCCGTCGAAATAAATATCATCACCTACGACTACAGATCTATACTGATCGTATATGAATTCATCTGTATCAACGTAAATCATCTCAAGAGCTTCTTCTAAAGGAATATTTGATTCACTTAGGCAAGAGGCTTGAGAAACATTTACCATTATGTCTGCTAGATCGTCTTGGTAGCTTTCTAAAGATTCCATTGACTCGAAAGAAGGAACCAAGCTGCCCTCTACTTCGACAGTATTGCGAGAGTTGATGATATCGAGAAGATGGGAGCAATTAGTTGCGTCAAATGTTCTGTCAGAATCTTGATCACCATCACTTCTACTTTCAAGTGATGATGTAGATTGAATTGGCGCAAGTGTTGCTTCAGCCTCTTCTTTTTCACACGAAGCGAGACCTGTTATTAGGATAGCTAAAGCGAATAGCCAAGAAGTGAATGTGGTTAAAGTCCTTAAACGGAAAGAACGATAAGTTTTTTGTGGGGGGGGGGGTATTGTATATCATATGGTAATGATAAGTGATAAAAGCTATTCCTGCAACTGTTTAAGCATGATTTTGTATTTTTACGACATTTTGGTCTTTCATTTTGTGATTTGGCAGAATAAAAAACTTTTCAGATGTGGTTGGTTAGAATTCAGCTGAACTCATAGGGGCGAGTCAATTTTATATTTCAACTCGACTACTCTTTTAAGAATTGAAACCTAACTCACATACCTCACTACAAGATGAAAACCATATGCACAACAGTCTCAAAAAGCTCACCCCTCCACAAATCCGAAGAACTGAACCAGTAGACGAACAGACCAAAACACTGCAAAGGACAAGCTGATGGTTTTGCCGAAAGGCGTATTGAGTAATTGCTCACTATTGAAGATGCATATGGCACCCATGCCTGCAACGAAAAACGCCAGAAAGAACGTGTGAACCACCATCATCTCTCGATTGATGAGTTCCAGGCTTGCGAGGTCTTTCTTCCAGCGGAAATAACTAGGGAAGCCTACATGCAGAACCCCGAGCACCACAAGTAGTACACCTACAATCTTAATGTGGAGCTCCATGCGATAAGGTATAGGTAGTGACGAATGGCGTGGTCTTCACCTTTTCTACAACAGCGAGGCCAGCAGCTCGAAATGTAGCCTTCCATGTTTTTGGAGAATGGAAATGCATGGCCCCCATAGAGTAGACGAGGAAGTTGGCGATGTCGCGCTGGTGTTCGGTTACATAAATTTTGCCGTCTGCCGTCAGGACACGCTTAAGTTCCTTGAAGAAATCGATGCGTTCAGATTCATCGCGAATCTCGTGCGCAGAGAGCATAGCCACACAAGCATCGAAGGTCTTGTCTTCGAAAGGAAGGTGATTGGTGTCTACCGAAAGGGTGTTAGGATGCTGCGGATAAGCTTCGCGTGCACGTTTGATGGAGACCTCAGTATGCTTTTCAGGATCGTAAAAATCACAGATCTCAAGCGATAGGCTAGGGTAGCGGTCATCGATAAGTTCGCTTGTCTCGTCAAAGCCCGCATTGATGTTGAGGACCGTACTACCATCAGGTATTTCATTCAGCCATTTGAGCGAGTATAGGTTAGATCGGTCATAGATGAACCAAGAGACTACAAGTGTGATGATAACATTTAGTGAAGCGCTCCAAATGGCCCAAAGCCCCAGGACTTGCAACCAAAATGGACTTACGAGCATAATTGGATAAGCGACGATAAGGACCACTACATAAACAACATAGTAGTGCCAATTGAACCGAATAATGTTCCAGACACCTTGGAAGGGTTTGCGGGTCAACTCCATCGCTCGATTCGTCCTCTTTTCCAACGGTAGGGTATCTGACTCACTTCAAATGCACTTGCAAGTTGCGCTTTTTGCAAGTTTAGCGTCTGCAAAAAACCGAGCTCGGCGGTGAGGATTTTTACAGGATTTGGTGTCCAGTTTTGGCGTAAGCCTTGAACAATTAGCATAGAGTCATTGGTAGTATTGTAAGAGAACGTAAACGGTAGCGGTCCAGCAAATCTGCGGGCCTCTTTCCAGGTCGAAAAGGGTGAACAAAACGGTAGGGGAGCGTCCTTTTCATTTTGAGCAGTTACGACGTGTATCCCTGCTTTTTTTGAGCTAATCGTGCGGAGAGACTTTTCGATAGTTTCAGCGACATCAATAATCTCGTACTTGTAATTGGTCATGAGATTTCCGAACCATTCCATTTTGCGACTGTCTGTTTCTGATTTCAAGATGTACAATCCACGAAGACGCTTTCCAGCCTTGTTGGTATAGCGCACAAAGATTCGGTAGCCGATTAGAAAGAAATTGTTGCCGAAGATTTTTGGGAATCCAGCTGGTCGAAGTCCAGAAGTCTGAACCATGGCAACGGCGATAAAAGCCCATTTATCTTGAAAAGTATCGAGTTCAAGCCTTGCTGGAATCATGGTTTCAAGCTGGGCTTTTGGTACCGCATAGGTGAGAACCAAGGAGTGTTCAAAAAAGGCCTCGATGGCGAAGGGGTGCTTCGGGAACCTCATTAAAAAGAGGTGTTTTTATGCAGTACAAATTCGTTGTAGTATATGACAGCAATAAAGATAAAGGCGAAAAACCCGTTAGATCTTCCCCAAAAAAGTAAATCGTGGGCAAGGAGTGATTCGATAATATTCATTAATAGAACAAGAGCAATTTGAATAATCGCATTGAGGCGGCTTCGGTAGCGAGACAAGACCCAACCTGCCATAATGATCTCTGATATCCCGATCAAAATCGTAAGATTAGGGGCAAGATCATCGCCTAGGATACGCCCCACTATCTCTTGGTGCCTTGGCACTTGGTTGAGCACTTTACAATAGAGCCCGTTGATGAACCAAACGAGGGCAATGAAATAGGTGAGGAGTTGTTTCAAGTTGAAGTACTAGCGATAATAGCTTACAAAGCTACTCTTCAAAAATTTTGATATGGAGCCGACAAAAATAGATGTTGATACATTAAGTATTGTACTGTCGACGTTGTTCTGATATGGCTCGATATCATTTTTTGTTCGCTTTCATACTTTTTAGCTTGTTCGCTTTCGCTAAAACAAGTCTTAACCAACCTGAAGAGCTTGGAGCCGTAAGATGGCTACGAGACTATGACCAAGCGCTGGCAGCATCTAAAGAAACGGGAAAGCCTGTCTTGATTCTCTTCCAGGAGGTTCCAGGTTGCAGTAATTGCACAACTTACGGAAACAGTATCCTAAGCGAACCTTTGCTGGTTGAAGCAATAGAGGACTTGTTTGTACCACTTGCTGTCTTTAACAACAAAGGCGGTAAGGATGCGGCAGTGTTGAAGCGTTACAATGAACCCGCCTGGAATAATCCTGTGGTTCGAATAGTAGATGCAACAGGTAAAGATCTCATAGATCGCCTGTCTAATTTTCGATCGGCAGGGCAGTTGAGTTCTGGGATGCTGAGTGCTTTGCGGAGAAGCGACCTGGAAGCACCGAAATACCTTCAACTCGTCAACGAAGAACATTTGGCGAAAGAGCAAAAAACGGCGGTAGCGACTTATCAGACGGCTTGTTTTTGGACAGGAGAAGCCTATTTCGGGAAGCAAAACGGTGTGATCGCTACAGAGGCAGGTTGGCAAAATGGGCATGAGGTTGTTCGGGTGCGATATAGCACGGAATCGACTTCGGAAGAGGTTTTGGCGAAAGTCGCAAACACACGGTCGTATAAACAGACGGAAAACGGCAAGTTTAGACTAGATCGCGAACCGAAATACTACCTCTTGAAGAGCAAGTTTTCCGGGATAGAAATGGCCGAACTACAGGCAAGTCGTGTCAATGCCTTACTTGGAGAACGGAAAGACCCAACTCAACTACTTTCTCCTCGACAATTGGTCGCTATGGCAAGCAAATGAGAGAATTATGGGTGCTGAATATTGCTTATATCAACTTCTATGGAAGGAAAGATATTAACGTTGCTAATTGGTGCTTTTGCTTGATTGTGAGGTCATTGCGTTGACTTCTTGTCATATTGTCGGTGGAACAATAGTCAAACCTCTACGTTATCAGGTAGGTGTCGGTAAAAGTTCCGATATTAGTGCCAGAATTAAGAGTTTCTTCTTTTAGCGCCAAGCCGCAGACAAGATCCTCGACCTAAAAGATAGTGTTTCATAGTGCTGCCGGCTACTCATTCCTTCGGGGTGAGGGCCGGTTTTTTTTGCCTTTGAATAATCGCGATGTTTCTCGAATCGTAAAGAAGATTTGCGGCCGGCTAGCGTTCGACTCACTCTGTGAGTGCTGGATCTTTAAACGCAGAGCCATTGCTATGCAATTCCGCAGAGTGGGAGAGAACGCTGAGCAGGATGGATCGCTACGCTCCATTTTTAGGTGCAATGCAGGATGACTTCTATAGGCGATAGTGCAATCGAAGTTGCTAGGCTCTAAAGCTCAGAAGCTTATTCCTGATGTAACTATCGAAGTCTTTGCCAGGAGCTTCGGGAAAGAACTGAACGAGGGCTGGTAGGGCGAAGATGGGGAGCTTGTTTTCACGTAAGTAGGGCTCATGTGCATAGAGACGCATAGCATCCTTTTCAGTGGTGAGGATGATCTTCTTCGGGTTTTCAATCTCTTTGAAAAGACGGTTGATCCTTCCGATGTCCCGTTTGGTGAAGTCGTGGTGGTCGCCAAAGGCTACATCATGAACCTCGCCAACCTGTTCTTCAAGGTGTTGTTTGAGATAGTCGACTCGTGCAATGGCTGTTACCAGCAGAACATCCCAATCTGGACCAAGTTGAGTTGAGTAGCGCGGGTCTTGAAAAAGCCAAGGTTGTCCGTAGCCATACTTTGAAAAGAAGATGCGTTGATGTGGACGAGCATCCATCGCTTTGATAACAGCCTCGCGCTGATCTTGCGTTAAGTCGTCAGGACATTTAGTAACGATGATTGCATCTGCGCGATCTGCGCCGGTACGCCATTCACGTAGGCGGCCAGAAGGCATGAGTGAATCCTTCCAATAAGGGCGATCGAATTCGGTAAGAAGAAGGTTGACGGCTGGTTTTACCGCAAGGTTTTGGAAAGCATCGTCGAGGATGACGGTCTGCGTGCGGGGTGCGTATTGCAATATGTTGGAGATACCGAATACGCGATCTTCGCCGACGGTAATGGCAGCATTCGGAAATTTGCGTTTGAGCTGGAGAGGCTCGTCGCCAACATCTCGCGCCGTGTCGCTTGCATTGACCATGCGGAAGCCAGAGGTTTTACGTCCGTACCCGCGTGAGAGCGTCCCGACGTTAACGTATTCCTGGAGAGTGCGGACAAGGTATTCGGTATGGGGGGTCTTTCCCGCGCCACCGACAGAGAGGTTGCCGACGCTGATGGTTGGGATGCTGAAACTAGAGCGCTTGAGTACACCCGAGCGATAGAGTAGCAGTCGAATCTCAACGATGAGTCCGAACACAGCCGCGAGTGGAGCGGCGAGTATGCTTAAGATTTTTCTACGCACAGTTGCAAAGAAAGGCGCGGGAAGGGCATAGGGTTGCGGAAAGGGACGTGAGACGTGGGATTTGAGACGTGGGATGCTGGTAGGAGGTACCCGTATGAGTATTTCAGATGTCAGATGTCAGATGTCGGACTTTGGTTGGCACGAGCTGGCGAATTGGAGAAAGAGCGGTATTTAGGATATAGTCTTATCATTATCTGCTGTCCCTCGATCGCGCCTGCATTAGCTTCAGTGGGATGACGTTAGAAATTGAGCTAGCCTGAAAAGTACCGAACCCAGTACCTAGCGTCATTCCGAGGGGAGCGGTGAGGCAGGAGCTGGCGAATTGGAGGAAGAGCGGTATTTAGGATATAGTCTTACCATTATCTGCTGTCCCTCGATCGCGCCTGCGTCAGCTTCAGTGGGATGACGTTTTGTGGCTGTTACGCCGCCAACGGTCTTTCCTCTCTTACCTCCATATTCGACTGCGCAGGTTGTCGTTTGAGTAGGCAGTGGCCGATCGCGCATTCAAGACAGCGACGCGGCTGACAATAGTTAGCGCGGAGGGTTAAGAGCGCTTGACTTTCGGCTGCGTTTTCTGCGACGATACCTAGTGATTTCCATTGGTCAATGAAGCGATTCCGTTCGGCGGGGAGACTTTCGAGAAGAGATAATGCTTTGTCTTCTAAGCTTGATTTGCCTTGTAATCTTCCATAGAGAAAAAGAAAGGGAGAGATAGCATTAATCAAAATGGTCTGGCCCGATGCTTTACCAATCACCTTTCGTTTGGGCTTACTTGGGCGGTCTAAGAGATAGTGGGTTTTCCAATATGGACTGGGTTCATGACTAAATAGACTCAAGAGTTCTTTTGCAGAAGTGATCTCAAGTATGCGATTAAATAGACGAGGTTCTCCCTTTAAAATGGCGGCCAATTGTGCTAAACGAATTTGAGGGAAACTCGCAGGTCTTAGTCCGCGGAAATTCCAAGCTGAACGAGGTAGGGTAGTGAGGCTATGTTTGTGAGCAAGGTGTTGGTATTCCCGTTGGAGTTGACGTGGGTATTCGTCGAGAAAGTCTTCTTCTAAAAATCCTGCAACTCCTAATAAAAGTGCTTCTAAGGAGGTAATATCTGTGCGATATCGTTGAAGAATAGAAAGTGGGAGTTCTTCCATAAGCATGTCCATTGCACCAGCATTAAGCGGTAGTCCTAAACACCTTGCAACTTGATGGAAAAAAGCAGCATCCCAATCGCTCTTTTTACTTGCGAGAAGATCGTGGAGTTCATTGGTTTTGCGTTCAATCCGCTGTAGGTTCATTCGTTCGATCCAGCCGTTTAGAATGAGGTCTGGCACTTCGGAAAGCCGGTCTTCACAAGGGATCGCATGTTCGTTAGCGGCGAGCGCTTCGTAGCGATGAATGAGGCTTGGGTCGACTAGGTCTTTGAGTACGAGTGTTGGTAGTGCATTTCCTCGGGCGTTGAGTACAGGTTCGTCGTCTTCCCAAACGACGTGCAGCACTACGTTGTCATAGCCTGGATCAAATTGGTGACGGTGGTGATGCCAGTCAGAACTTTTGATGTGCATCTCTATGTGCCCAGCCCAGACGGTCTCTCCTAGTCTAATTCGTCCTTCTGAGAAGTCGGGTCCGTCGCCAATGTTGTAGTTTCCGAATTGTAGAATATCGAGGGTTGCACCGGTTGTTGTTTTGAGGGATTGGCGATTGAAACGGCGGGTACGCCAGAGGTAGTG
>CALDTK010000012.1 GCA_937924035.1 uncultured Saprospiraceae bacterium
ATCCCAGTTTGTATCGTTACTGAATGCGAATTTGCAGGCGAGCTTGGAAGTGTAGGCTCAGTGCCTGCCCCTGTTCTCGATTTACAGATGACTGAGGTACAAACAGGGCAGTCTGGATTTTTGGTTGCAGGATCACCAGACTCTTTTATTGATGCGCCGGTTGATGTAAGCCCGACGTTTACTATAAATCCTGATTGTGTTTACTCACTCCAAGTTACATATGGAGGTAATTCAAATCCACTGCCATGCAGTCCCACACTAAATATCTCGGGCGCTACTGGTTTGTCAGCACCGCGTCAGTTGACATACGACAAAGGCGTTCAGGCCAACGGCACAAGTACAACTTACAGTGTAAAGGAGTCCATCTATCTATTTGATGGAGCCTCCGGTGTTGCGCCAACGATAGACTTAGACTTCCTGCAGCTAGGGGGTGCAACTTCGGTTGTCAGTTATTCTTGGGCTGAGATATGTGACACAACTGGGGAAGTCGTAAGATCAAATTATTTTAGCGCTCCAATATGCTCTGACTCCAATATCCTCACCGGCGACACTGATGGGCCATACGACTTAGGCGGTTGTGATTCATTGATATTTTCATCGGGCCGCCACGTTGCATATAACCCTGACGGCGGGTTTGCAACTGAGGGAGCAGATACTGATTGGTTTCAGCATTCACTCGATGGCGCTGGGTTTACTACAGCATATGAATGGACCTCTCTTAACCATCCGTCCGCTTGCCAGTTAGGGCATCTCGGCGGCATTTTAGATGCCAATAGCGGATCATGGACTTGGGATAGCACTGCTAATAACTTAGACACGCAGCATGGTGCGGTGATGACCGCCACAACACTTAATTGTGAGAATGCTGGCGATGGGCTTCAGGACTCAGCAGAGAGTTGTTCAGTAGACTCGGAAAATACAAACTGTCTTTGCGATGCAATGATTGAGTGTGTTTTTAAAGGCTCTGTGAAGCTTTGTGCAGAGGAAGGAACAACACTTACAGCCGTGCCTGTTATCAACGGCATTGCACAAACAACACAGGCTGTAAGCGCATCTGATGGTCAATGTATTGATCATCAAATAGAATCATCTTTCCTTGATACAAGCCTAATCCTACCTCCCGGAGGTGTCTATACGAGCACTGCTTCGTGGCAGTTCACAGGCACAGGCTCTTATGAAACAACAGACACAAAACTAACTTGCAAGGTGATCCCATCATGAGTATTGAAATATTATTAGATCCAACGTGTGATTATAAAGAAGAGGGGTTCGATTCAAAGAGTGACTTAATTACTGCACTGCAAAAAATCGTTGATTCAAAACCACAAGAAACAGCCCCTTACTCGAAAAATATTCCTGTGTCATTTTATGGAGAGAAAGGCAAGAGACACACATCTGTAAGAAGGATTAGTTTTTCAGGCAAGTCCGAGCTTGTAGTTATATCTGGTCATGAGGTCGATTCATACTGGCAAGAGCAAGTCACTGAGGATAGGTTTATTGGGCCAAGTCCAGATACTGCGGTAGCTCATTCTGAGTGGGCTGCTTATAGAAATAAAGCTGCTTAAAAGTGACCGTAAGAAAGACAGATATAAAAGGCGTTTCTATACACGAATACCACCGACTGGTCGGGACTGGTAACGCAGCTATAGATTCCGATGCTTTCGACTGGCTTCGCGCAGTGCATACCGGAACCAGGTGGCTTCTTAGGGGTGACGCCACATATAGGACAAATAGAGCAATTGATTTGCAGGATCTCGGTGGCCAAGAGATATTCGGTCAATCTAGTGCAACATCCCAGATTATTGCTGAAAATCTTGACCAACCGATTTTCAATTTGCGAGGCGTGCAACAAGACTTAAGGCACTTCTTGGCCGCATACAGTCAGATCCCTGCTTCTGCTAATGCAAATGCCTTCAACTGCACGGGCAATTGGAATAATAGCGTGCTGGATCACATAAGAGTTTTTCGTGTGAATAGAACCATTAGCGCTGATGCCGGGACATTTTTTAGCAATGACATTCGCTCTGTAAGGACAAGCAATTGGACAGACTGGGCAATTCACATTGGCGGCACTGGAACAGGCAATCACTTTCAAAATATCTTCAATAATACTGCTGCCAACGGCTCTGCCACTGGTGGTTTTTATGCCAGGGGACTGTCCCAAACCAATCTCGACCAAGTGAATGTTGAAGGTGGTCGGTTTTCTAGGGCGTGCTTTGAATTCGAAGACTCAAGCATTTCTGCAAATTCCCTTCACATGGAGGGTGCTTCTGTGGCTTCAGAGGGTTTTATAAGGCTTACAGGCGGCAGGACAAATGTCACGGTACACAATCCAACATTCTCGCGAATTGATCAAGAGGCTGGTCTGTCACAAGGGTTGTTCTATGTCGATGGTTTTCCAAACACATCGGGATCTGTTAATGACTCTAGGCAGCAATTGCACGTCACTGGATGTCAGGCAAGAGACAACACAACTTCGGTTTCTGGAAGTTTGTATGAAGTGGTGGGCAATCCCGCAAACAATTTCTCAAGAGATAGCGTAGTGAAGATGCAAAATACAATGCGCGAATCGGGAAGCAGCATGGTAGTTGTTGGCGGTCTGAAAGTCAGATCCAATAATTTAGACGACAGGGCATTTCGCCAGTTTGACGATGAATGGTTTACTCTTCAAAACGGCACCCATTCAACAGCCTCCGCTTTCTATCGCTACACCGCTGGAGCAGGCGGCGCACTAACACCAACGGCGGTATAGATCATGGCTTGCGAAATTGATTTTGTAGACTCCACGAATATAAATTGGACAGCAACCACCAACGCAGACGGAAGCATATCGTATTCGTCTACTTATACTGGCGCTGCTGTCGATTCATGCTTTTATGACTGGCCGACATTTGTACCACGCGCAACGGTTGACGATCCTGCAACGGCTGATGCTTATGCGGTTGCTGGAAAGATCACAAGAGTATGCGTTTCCAATGGCGATACAGGCCAGCAGGAATACTGGTCTGTGATGCTTGATCAAAACGGCTTACCTCAATGGCAGCAAGTAGCGTAAGTGTTAGTTCAACTAACGGACAATTGCTGCGCCGAGTGTCCAGATGGCGTAGTGATTCGAGTCAATGGCGCAATTACACAGACCGTTCTGTGCTGCCCCGAGGTTGGATGCCTTGACCCGATAATGACGCCAATAGTCAACGGCCAATCAACAATAACAAACCCGAATGACACCCAGCTAACCGTAACCATCTCAAGCGGATCTGGAACATTCCAAAACCCCATACCTGCAAACTCAACTGTTACGGTTACAAACATTGTAGGCGGTGATGGGGTTAATGCAGCGGGTGAAGCTATTAAGACATTTTGCATTACAGGTAATTGTTAATGGAGTCTAAACATACTGACTCGCTGTTAAAAACATTGTTGTCATCAGTACCAGGATGGGCGCTCGGTTGTATCGGCACTCTATTCGCCCTCGCAATAGTTCTCAAGATTGTCGGCATTGATTTCGCCAAACCAATCAACGTAATGACAGACGCCTATAGCAACGCAATCGCAGCGCAACAGGAAGGCGTCAGGCACTTTGATCAAGCGTCAAAGCAGATGCAATACGC
>CALDTK010000013.1 GCA_937924035.1 uncultured Saprospiraceae bacterium
TGGCTTAACCATCGACGAACTAGCAGCCACAGTAAAGCTCCCAGAGCATCTTGCTCATAAGCCTCACCTGCGTGAATACTATGGTCGTGTGGATTGGGCTGTACGTGCTTACTTTGTAGGAACCTTAGGCTGGTTTGATGGCAACCCTACGTCACTTAACTCGCTTGCGCCGGATGAGGAAGCTAAGCGTTTTATTGAATTAGTTGGTGGCGTTGAGGTGGTGCTTAAGTCTGCTGAGAAAGCGCGAGCCGACCGGGATTATCAATGGGCGTTGCAGTTGGTAGATCGCTTGCTTTCTTTGGACCCAGGCGATGTAACTGCGGTGACACTAAAAGCTGCGGTTTTAAAAGAATTTGCTGGACAGCAGATTAATTGTTGCGCTCGGCATTATCTTTTGCAGTGCCATAAGGAGTTGAGTCAATCTGATTGACTTGCTTATTCGATAGTAAATGGGGGTGCGGCTGACCAACGAAGTGAACGCGTTGTTGATCAGCCGCCACAGAACGAGTTGAAAGCTTTTTCAATCAACCCTTACAAATTCACCTTTCCACCATCCACATTAATCGTCTGGCCAGTTAGAAAATCACTATCTGGTGTGCATAAGAACAACAATGTACCCAGCAAATCTTCTGGCAACATGTCTCGCTTGATAGAGCGACTTGCCACTGTTGGAGCGCGTGCCATATCAAAGCCATGGTTCGAAGAAATACCTTCGCTCTCGGTCAATCCCGGGGCAATAGCATTGATCTGTATGTTCTTATCGCCAAGTTCACGAGCATGGCCGCGTGTCATACCAATCACAGCACCCTTGGAGGCTGTGTAGTGAGACAGCCCTGGCGGACCATAATAAAACGTGCCCGACGAAATATTAACCACTTTCCCCCCACCCTGCTTAATCATTGTGGGCGTGATAGCTCTCATCACTTGATGTAAGCCACGAACGTTAACACGCATAATAAGATCAAATTCGTCGTCGTCAATTTCAAAAAAAGGCTTAGGTGTAAGCGTTGCAAAAATAGCTGCGTTGTTCACCATGATATCAAGGCTGCCCAACTCACTAGTCGCTGTGGCAACCATTGCTTTGAGATCATCGTTCGACGTGATGTCGACTTTCATACCCAACGCAGTACCACCGTCGTCAGTAATGGCTTTAACGGCTTTAGCGGTATCTTGTACATCAGTAACCAACACCTTGGCACCTTCTGCAGCCAACGCTTTGGCCATTAGTGCCCCGATACCTTGCGCGGCACCAGTAACAACGGCCACTTTATTGTCTAGTCGACCCATCAGCTTCTCTCCTTACTCAATTATTTTATTAGACGGTAATTTCAAGTATTTTTGCAACTTCAGGCCAGCTCGCAGAACCGTTCTCGCGAAGATCGTTCGTTAAGTGTTCTGGCACCCAGTCAATAAGGCAGGGTTTAAAGTTTGGCATTGCTTCGATCCGTTCAAACCAAGCAGTCACATGGGGAAGACGACCGTTCTCCCACATTCCGCGCATAGACATCATGGCTAGACGATTAACATAGGGTGTCAGTGCGATATCCGCGACAGAAAACTTATTTCCAACCAGCCAATCGTTTCCACCCTTGAGCGCATCTTCCATTTTAAGGAGATAAGTGTCATAGAGCTTTACTTTTTCGGTTGCACCTGGGGCTTTAAAACCATAACGGACAAATCCGTCTTTTTGATCTTTCCAGTTGGAGGTCACCGACATTGAAGGAGTTGATGCAAGGAATTCCTTTACACCTTCTGGTCCCAGATTCTTCAGAACTGTGTGTCGATGCGAGCAAACAAACGTTACTGCTCCACAAGCAGGGTGTAAATCCTCATCGACAGCTTTTGTCCAATAGCGTGCCTGCGCACGCTCCCAAGGGTCTGTTGGGTGAACAGACGTATTAGGGAGCAGTTGATCCAGATATTCTATAATGACAGTACTATCTGGAATCACGGTATCGCCATGTACCAACGTCGGCACAACAGATTTTGGATTCAGCTTGCGGTATTCTTCTGTGAATTGCTCACCCTTGAGGATGTCAATATAAACGCCGTTCCACTCTAGGTTTTTTTCAGCCATCGCAAACCGTACTTTGGCTGCACAAACTGAAGAGCCATGGTGATAAAGAGTAAAACTCATAGCTGCACCGTGATCCATTTCAATTCTGTCATGGCTTCAAGATCAGCATCTGTCCCTTCACGTCCTGAACCACTCTTACCATTACCACCAAAAGGCACATGAGCCTCGTCATATATCGTCGGTCCATTGATGTGACACATGCCAGCACCAATGTTTTGAGCGAAATGCAGAGCTTTGCTGATGTCCTGAGTAAAAATAGCAGACGCTAGACCGAACTCCGTGTCATTGGCCTTTTCCAACCCCTCCTCATAACTATCTATGGGATAAATCGCAGTAACCGGACCAAAGGTTTCCTCGCGGCATAAAGTCATCTCTTCGCTAACGTCGGTCAACAGCGTTGGTTGACAGCGATTGCCTTCCCATTCGCCACCTATTACTACAGTAGCGCCTTTTTCAACTGCATCAGCAATATGTGTTTTTACCCGATTTCTTTGTCGCTCGGAAATAATCGGCGCAATGATCGTATTAGGATCGCGAAGATCTCCCATGCCGACCTTAGAAGCGATCATGGAAAAGCGTTTTACAAACTCATCAAAAATTGGCCGTTCTACGTAAAACCTACTGGTCGCAATACAAGCTTGACCCCCAAACATAAATATTGATCGAGCAGCTAGTGGCATAACCTTATCAAGGTCAGCATCTGCCAAAACAACCGTCGGGCTTTTACCTCCCAACTCTAGCGTGATAGGTGTTCTGTTTTTCGCACAAATTTCATTAATGTGCTGCCCAACAACCGTTGATCCTGTAAAAGAAACAAAATCGACTTCAGTACTGGACGTTAAGTCATCGCCAATGTCGACGCCGTAACCGGTTACGACGTTAAACGTACCCGGCGGAAAGCCTGCGTCTGCAACTATCTGTGCAAATAGAACTGATATATGCGGCGATAATTCGGAAGGTAGTTGGACAACCGTATTTCCCACTGCCAGAGCATTCGAAATAAGCCGCGTCAGCTTTATTAATGGCACATTGAATGGTGTTATGACAGCAACGACCCCAAGAGGCTCTCGAATCGACATCGAGAATTTCCCAGGTGTATCTGAAGGAATAGTTTCTCCACGCACGTTTCGGCACAGACCAGCTGCAGCCCGAACCATCGTCAAACCCTTGCTGAACTCAAACATGGCCTTTTGAATGGGTGAACCGATTTCGTCGATCAAACAATCGACTAACTCGGCTTTTCGCTCTTCCATGATTTCTGCAACTCGCAGCAACCAGCGCTCACGTTCTGTAGGTGTTGTGTTTTTGTATGCTGGAAAAGCAGATTTAGCAGCGGCGACAGCCTTTCTTATATCATCGCCTGTCCCCTTTGCTGCGTAACAGTACACGCTGTCATCCAGTGGGTTAAGCACTTCAAAGGTCTCACCACTGCTGCTGTCGCACCACTCTCCGCCTATCCAGTTCTGAAGTATCGGGGTATTCGTTTTTACGTTCATTAAAGTTCCTCTAGTTAGGTCCAGCGAAGCTATGGATTATTGCTTGGCCATACATAGTCTTCGCCGTCAGCGTTCAGCAATCAGAATTTATACTTTCGAAAAATCGGCACACCAGTCCAGCACGCCCTTTCTATAGCTCTGCCTTGTGCTTAATGAATTGGCCCATCTTGAGATATTGGGGAACTTCTCAAACGGGTATCCACATCCGATAAGCACGAAATACACAGGCACCCACGATATATCGGCTAGCGTGTATTGATCACCCATGATCCAGTTGCGACCACTCAAGGTGTTTTCAAGCTTGTCGAAGCACTCTTGCAATATTTTCTTAGCTGCCATGAAAGTGTCATCACCAATTTCACTGTCACCAGCGTGTTTTGAGTGGAATGCTTTTAATTCTTCGTTCTGTTGAAGCGAATTGTATTTAGCTTCTTCTTCAGCAGTTTTTTTTACTTTCTTTTGTATTATCGTTGCGTATACATACGGCTTAATGGCTGATACATGAATCGAGGCAGCCAGCCTTAACCACTCCATCATCTCGGCTTCACTATCGGCTGATCGAAGCGTCGGCTCTGGAAAGGTTTTATCAAGGTAGTCAATGATGTCATTAGACTCTATGTGAACCACACCGTCATGAACCAAAGTTGGAACAAGCCCGTTTGGGTTGATTCCGAAATAGTCGTCTGAGATGTTCTCTTTCTTTTTAAGATCCAGGTGATGACTGGTCCAGTCCAAACCCTTTTCTTCCAGTGTCATTCGCACACGCATGGAGCAATTTGAAATATCCCCGTGATACAGATGAAGCCCTGAAAGAGACTTTACTTCCGCATTTTTAGGCTCAACAATCGCCATTGTCTACTCTCCACTTCATCGCATGGTTCAATACTGGTTTTGCAGCGCGGCGCTGCTCAATTGCAACTGCTTTACTTGAATGCTCAGCCTCAAATCAATACCGGTTTTTGCCCACTTTTGATAAGAATAGTTCCCCGTAAAAAAACACATAAAACGACTGTCAAACTGGCTGAAATTTAAGGCTGTCTTATGTTGTATATGCTGCCACCCTAAACATTTGGGATCCTAAATAAACTTATTACCTAGCAATACAACCTATTTGCTCACTATTTTAACCAGTTAACACCATATCGGGATCCTAAATCAAGTTATTTTTGATTCTAATCATCAGAACTCCAACAGGAGACTCTACTCAAAGAAACAGATATGAATGTTCTCGATGACGACTACAGCCGAGCCATGACGAAATCATGCTCTACATCGTAGTAACTGACATCAAAACCCAGCGCCTTAGCTTTACTTTCATCATTGATCAGATTGAATTCAGCCATCAGACTTTCCTTCACACCAAAGACAGCATCTGAGTCTATATATTGATCATCCGGATCAAAAATATGGGTAGTCACTTTGTCGAATCCGGATTTTTCGATAATGTAGTGAAAATGAGCTGGCCGATAAGGTTCTCGGCCAAGTGCTGTGAGCAGATCACCCACAGGGCCATCAGCGGGAATAGGGTAATACCTTGGTTTAACCGCTTTAAAAAAATACCTCCCATCAGAGCCCGTACGAAATACACCTCTAAGGTTAAAATCGGGTTGTATGCCTTTTTGCTGCACATCATAAAAGCCTTCATCGTTGGCTTGCCATACATCAATTTTGACACCCTCTAATGGGTTTCCTTCAGTGTCAAGAATACGGCCATGGACAAACATCGGCTCCCCTTTACCATCGAGGCAAATATTCTCGCCCATAGGCAGTTCCGGAGCGTCCGCAATATGGAAGGGTCCAAGAACCGTATTCTCAGTAGCACCGTTGGGTCGTCGGGAGTTAATCGCATCAACCAGCATTGATACACCAAGTACATCGGATAGCAATATGAACTCCTGCCGCCAGTCGTCGCTGGTATGACCTGTACGAGTCAGGTATAAAATGGCTTGCATCCATTCGTCCTGTGTCGGTTCAATTTCTTTTACGGCCTCGTGTAACTTACGAACAACTACTTCCATAATCTGCGCAAGGCGCGGATCCGTTCCCGGTTCCATTCGCGCGTTCACGACACCAACGGAATCCTCCTCGCTGAAATAGGCATTATTTTTTGCGACCATGAACAACTCCTTGGCTGGATGTTACGAACGAAACAACTGTCAGACTAAAACTATTAACCCATCGTCTCTGGCATTCGACCGTAAAATGCATTTTCGATAAGTCGATGAAGTTGCGCCTGATCAAACGATCTGGGATTCCAGTAGGAATTTTGAATTGCGCTCTTAGCAGCGCTCTCAATACCACTGTGCGGCATACCTAACTCCTCAAGTGAGAGCGGTGCTCCAATTGCTTGCGAGAATGTAAACAACCCCGCCCCCGCTGAATCACTGCCCAACACATTGGCTAACGGGCTCAGTAACTCAGGAACAGCAAACTCATTAAATGCAAGCGCATGGGGCAGTACGATCGCATGTGTTTGCGCATGAGGTAGATCGAACATCCCACCAATGGTATGACACAGTTTGTGGTGCAGGGCCATACCGACAGAGCCCAACACAGAACCGCACAGCCAAGCACCGTACAATGCTTTGCGTCGTCCTACCACACTATCACTCTTCGTTTTAATGTCTGGCAGAGCTTCCAGTAATGCCTGAGCTCCTTCGAGAGCCATCATTGATGCTACTGGGTTTCGATCTTTGGCGTACAAGGCTTCCACTGCATGCGCAACTGCGTTCAAGCCACTAGTGATACTCATGGCCTCAGGAAGCCCATAGCTTAACTCTGGATCATAAATAACAATGTCCGGTTGTAGAGCTGCTTCACGAATGGTCGTTTTCACGTTGTTTTCAGTTTGACCCAATATGGGTGTTACTTCCGAACCTGCATAGGTTGTTGGAATCACAATTTGTCCTTGCCCAACGCGGTAACTCATAGCCTTACCAAGTCCAGTAGTGGACCCACCGCCAATAGCAACCGTACAATCAGCTCGGCTGTTTTCGTAAACTCTCAGTGCATCAACAGTGACGTCAACAGGTGTATGCATAGTTGCATTATTGAAAACACCAGCTGAACAGTTTCCCAGACTGGCCGCGAGAGACTCAGCCTGCTCTGTTTGTTCAGGCGTGCTCAACACAAGCGCCCGCTTACAGCCCAGCACTTCAACCATTTCTTGCGCTCTGCTGATCGCACCCTCTGAAAATACAATGCGTGTCGGATTAACCGTCAGCTCAAATTCGGATTGCAACATACCGCTAAACCTGTTTTATGTTCATTTCATTGCGGGTTTGGCCAGGTGTGACCTGCCCACGAAATAGTTTTTCCGTTCAACCATTCAGACCCAACAGCATAGAGCGCTTCAACTTCCACACCTCTGAGGCCTGGCATATCTTTTTTTACTGGATAACCCACTTGTGACTGCAAATAGGCCAAATGGCGGTAACCCACTGGAAACTGTTCAAGCAGAGCAGCATCCAGCGTTACTGAGGCACCTGGCTCTATTGGGTCCATTCGATCTTTTTCATAAATCGGTTGGCGCAGACACATCCCCCACTTACCGTTTCGTTTTTCAAGAAAGTCATGGAAGCGACCTGTACAAACAACATCGACCTCCACGCCGTGCACTTCTCCTCGCTGCGAAATGGTCATCTTGGTTTGCGTTACAGCGCGATCACCGTTTACTTCAGCATTAAAGCCGCCTAGAAAGTGCAGAATGGTAACTCCACGTTCCCAACCCTGCTTATTCATCTCAATGAATTCATCGGCGGTTCCCTGAGTCCAGGTAGCCATCATGCGACCATCGTCATGCCAGACAGTTCGGAATTTCTCCCACATGCCTGCGTCTCGCCACAATGCCCAGTTATCAATAAGCTCACGGAGCAACAGTCTTTCGATCAATGCCTGATCCATAATCAATACCCAAAAAGTGTCAATACAAAATATGCCTACCAACCGATGCGTGATAGGCATAGGCCAACGGATTACAATGAAAATCTCTAATGAACAAAGTTCTTCTGTGGGAGCAGCTGCAATAACGACAGTACTTGCACTTACGATAAACCCAACATTAGTTTCGCCTGCTGACAACTTGCTACTGGTCGCTCATGCTTAGCGCAAAGTTCTACAACACGTTCTACCAAGGCCGCATTGGATGGCGCTAAGGTATGTTTAGTTAACCGAACATTGTCTTCAAGTCCGGTGCGAGCATGACCACCGGCTAGAACACACCATTCATTAAGAATAAATTGTTGCGCACCTATACCGGCAGCGCACCAGTGCGTATCTTCTCCAAACAGTCGCTTGACGGTCTCAATATAAAAATCGAATACCGTTCGATCAGCAGGCATCGCGTTTTTTACGCCCATAACAAATTGCACGTAGGGCATGGCTTCAATTTGCCCTTGCTCGTACATCTGAGCGGCTTTAAAAATATGTGAAAGATCAAACGCCTCTACTTCCGGCTTTATTTTAAATTTCACCATTTCAGCAGCCAACCAATCCACTAGGTCAGGCGGGTTTTCGTACACACGTGTAGGAAAGTTATTAGAGCCCACAGACAAAGATGCCATGTGTGGTTGCAGCGATAACATACCTCCACGAGCGTGCCCAGCCCCAGAGCGTCCACCGGTAGAAAACTGGATAATCATATCGGGGCAAAATTTTTCCATGCCCTGTTTCAAGGCAGCGAATTTATCTGGATCACTTGAGGGTGATTCATCAGAATTACGCACATGAGCGTGGACAATGCTCGCACCTGCTTCATAGGCCGCCTGCGTGCTTTCAATCTGTTCAGAAACAGATATTGGTACCTCCGGATTATCTTCTTTGCGTGGCAGACTACCCGTGATAGCTACGCAGATGATACAAGGACGCATAGATTTAATAACCTGAAGGCGTGAAAGCGATAAGACTCAAGAAATATATTTTCACTACGTACCAACCAACTTCTGCGGCAGATATAAAGCGATTTGGGGGAACATTATTAACAGCCCAATCATTAATGCCATAGCAAACCAAAACGGCCATATACCTGCGAATATTCTGGACATGGGTACTTCCGGTGCAATCGACTTAACGATAAAAACGTTAATGCCCACCGGCGGCGATATCATCCCCATCTCCAACACGATAACAACGATGATTCCAAACCAAACAAGATCCCAGTTCATGCTAATGGCGATGGGGATAACAACCGGTATGGTCAACACCAACATGGCAATTCCTTCTAAAAACATACCAAGAAATATATAAGCCACAATGATGATCAACAGCACGCCCATTTCGCCAATGGGTAGTGACGTGAGAATCGTTACCAAATTAGCAGGGAGTTCCGTTAATGACATAAAGGGAATAAATACAAATGCCGCGATGATAATAAGAAAGACCGTAGCAGTGGCATTCATCGTTTGTAGAACTACCGTTCGCAGAGAACGCCAGTTTAGAGATCGACGCATTAGTGCAACACAAAACGTCAGAAACGCACCCACAGAGGATGCTTCTACTGGAGTGAAAAAACCTGTGTACATACCGCCTATGGTGACACCGACAACGCCAAATATAGGCATGGCACCTCGTAACGCTGCAAACCGCGATGCTCTATCCGAGCGTTCAGCCCTCGGTCCTGCAGCTGGGTTTCTTGTCACCGTGATAAAGATAGCGGCGATAAACAGAAGTGTAAGAATGATGCCGGGAATGACACCCGCCATAAACAAACGACCAATCGATTGCTCTGTTAGTACGGCGTAAATAATCATGCCACCAGAGGGTGGTATTAAAAAGCCAAGCGTGCCACCCGCTGCTACCGATCCGGTAGACAATGCATCGTCATAGTTGTAGCGCTTCATCTCGGGTAAAGCGACACGCCCCATGGTGACCGCTGATGCCAACGATGATCCTGATAATGCAGCAAATCCTGCACAAGCAGCAATAGTGGCAGAAGCAAGGCCACCGCGCATGTGCCCCATCCAGCGATGTGCCGCTTTGAACAAATCATTGGACATGCCAGACACACCAGCCAGATTACCCATCAGAATAAACATGGGTATAACCAACAAGTTAAAATTCGAAGCAGCCTCGAAAGTCTCACCTGCAATATTGGAATAAGCGGTTTTCCAGCCTCGAGACCAAGCTTGGTCAGAACTCATGCCAATCAATATAAATTTGTTAGCGTTGGCGATTACCGTCCCAACGAAACCAACCGCCAACATCGACAGACCCACCGGCATGCGAAGTCCCAAAAGTACAAATAGTGCGAATAGACCAATCAGGCCAATGGCCGTCATGCTGATCATAGACCTGTCCCAACATCAATATGGCGGACAACACCACGTGTAAGAATCTGCCAAATATCGAGCACTAGCACCACGGCGTAAACGCCAATCGACACTGACAGCAAATAGTAAAAGGGCTCATAGGAAATCAACAATTGCTGAGTTGACTCACCGAATCTAACCGCACTAACGCCGGACTCCCAAAGCCGCCAAGACATGATGGTGAGTAAAGCGATACCCAGTAACTTAACGAACACCATTGACCATTTTGCGAAGCTAGCTGACATACTCTTTTCAAGGATTTCGATTTCGATGTGAGCACCGGTTCGGGAACCAAAGGGAATGGAGATAGCAACGATAACAACCAAGGCAAGGAGTAATAAGTCTTCTGCGCCCTGGATAGGGGAATTCAGCGCTTTACGCATGAACAAAACATTAAAAACGCTATAAAAGGTCATGAAGGCTAGCGTTGCCCCACCACAGATCAAAGAGACCCACGTTAGCACTCGATCCAGGTGAGCAATTAAACCGGGTACTTTAGTGTCGTCAGACATTGTTTACTCTCAAAGTTAGCCGGGGCAGGTATAACCCCGGCACCGATCGTTTACTTATTTAGAGCGTTATAAATTTCTTCGGCGTTTGCTATTCCTCGATCCGCGTATTCGGCAAAGATCTTTTGCAAGCCTTCTGCAACAGCGACATCCATTTTGGCGCGTTCTTCATCGGAGATCGTAATGGAGGTAACTTTATCCATTTGAGCGGGTTTAGTTGCCTGCCATTCCTTACCACGCTCACCTTCGTTGTGAAAACTTGTTGCCCCCATCATCGACGCCTCTTCTCCGGAGATGTCATCAATAATTTTGCGATGCTCGTCTGACAGCTCTAGGTAGCGTTCCTTATTCATAGCCACAAAGAAGACTGCAAAAGTGACTGGGATGTTGTCGATGTAATGGCTAGATACTTCCGCGAAATTCCAAGGCTTGTCCATCTGGGCCGGAGAAATCGTGGTGCCGTCAATCGTACCGGTTGACAGCCCCGTGTACATCTCAGTTACTGGCATTTGAACAGGAACAACTCCCATTGCCTCCATGATGGGGGTCACCATTGTTGCAAAAGGTACAATTTTGGCGCCGTTTAGGCTCTCCATTGTTGACAAATCGCGTGTTGACGCCCAACCATCGCCAGCAACGGTGAACATACCAATAAGTTTAATTTCCTGATACTCGTCTGCGAGGTGTTCATCAAACACACTGAGTAAACGCTCAGTCGCTTCAAGGGCTGTTTTAGACTTACCCGGTGGCACAATCAACACTGATTTAGGGAAAATTGTAGGCGAGTACGTCTGCAAACCAAAGGTAATATCCGCAACTCCTTCTACCGCACGCTTGTATTGTTGAACTGGACCTGCGCCTAGTTGCCCTGCTGGGTATACCTTAATGTTTAATGACCCATTGGAACGTTTAGCGAGTTCTTTTCCAAACCAATCAAAGTAAAAAGAATTTATATGATGCTGTGGTGGGATAAATGTTGCCACCGACAATTCTTCTGCAACAGCGTTACTTGTACTTGCAATCATAACTGTCGCTAGACCGATCGATAACACTACCTGTTTCAGATTTACATTCATTTTTCTTTCTCCAGTGTATTGATCTAGATTTTCCGATTAAGAGTTCCGTCGTTACAGATCGTATTTTATTTATATTTCTATATTTGAATTATTTGTTGATTGCGTTGTAAATTTCACTGGCGTTCGAGATACCGCGCTTTTCGTAGTCTGAAAAAATCACCTTTAACCCTTCGGAGACAGCGGCATCCATTTTTGATCGCTCCTCATCAGATACTCGAACACGCTTATAGCCCTTACCCTCAGTGGATTCCATCATGGCAATTGACTTTGCATCAGCACCATCGAAGCCCTCCGCCCCCTTCATTGACATTGGTTCACCCGCCAGCTGATCAATAACTGCTTTGTGTTCAGAGCTCAAACCCTCGTAGCGCTCCTTATTCATCAAAACGAAGACGACTGCGTGCTGTACCGGTACGTTTTCGACGAAGAATTTGGATACATCCCAGAAATTCCACGGTGGAGTCATGTTGTTATAGGTGGCGTAAGCGCCGTCTATGGTGCCCGTTGAAAGACCTGTGTACATTTCAGTCACTGGCATCTGCACAGGTACCGCCCCCATAGCCTCAATGATCGGGGTGGTCAAAGCAGCGTACGGAACAATTTTCGCACCCTGCAAACCCGCCATGCTCGAGACGTCTTTTGTTGCAGCGATTCCTAGGCCCGCCGCTGTTGTCATCGCCAACATTTTCACATCCTTGTATTCACTTGCTAGATGCTCGTCGTACACAGCAAGAATGCGCTTGGTTGCTTCAGCAGATGTTGCGGCCTTTCCTGGTGGAATTACCAACATTGTCTTAGGGAATATGGCCGGCGTGTAGGCGGCGACGCCAAAAACAATATCAGCCACCCCCTCAACAGCACGCTTGTATTGTTGAACAGGGCCCGCGCCGAGTTGACCGGCGGGATAGAGCTTCATCGTCAAACTGCCATTTGAGCGCTTGGCTAGCTCTTCACCAAACCATTTGAACATTACGGAGTTAGAATGATGTTGAGGAGGAACAAAAGTCGCAACTGACAGCTCCTCTGCTGAGGCGCTAAGTGATGTCCCTATTTGCGACCCAATCAAAACCAATGCAAAGGACAGGGGTTTGGTGAATTTCATATTAAACTTCCCGTTCAAGATTCAAATGCGTAAGACAAACTAGAAACTCTCTTTCCAGCATTCCATCACAATTGGGATCCTCTATCAAGGATATTCGTCTCTACTAGCGGTTTAAAATCCTCATAATTGGGCTTTTCTGCTTTAACTTCTTGACTTTGGGATCCCAAAATACAAAACTTACTCTCTACCGAGACCCCCAATGAATTCGATCGACACACAATTAGCGAATACAATACGACTGGACATCATTGAAGGAGCATTCGAGCATGGCGCCCGTTTAACTGAGGCGAAGCTCTGTGAGTCGTATAACGTGTCACGCACTCCGGTTCGATTAGCCCTCCGACGCCTTGAACAAGAAGGCATGATCCGTAAAGGCGATGGAAGAGGTTATGTGGTCGAAGAAATTACTGTCGATGACATTAGGCAAGCTGTTCAAGTAAGAGGTCATCTGGAGAGTCTTGCCGCCCGGCTCATGGCACAACGCGATAACAATCAGCAAAGTCTGGATCAGATGGCAGAAGCCATCGATAGCATTGAGGCTATGACCGACCAAGGGCGCCTCGACGAAGAGGCTATCCAGATAATGCACAACGCGAACTTCAAGTTTCACACCTCAGTCCTAAGAGGGTGCGGCAACAGCTATGTGAAATTCACCTGCGATCAGATCAGTCATCTTCCTATGCTTACTGCTGGCACAATGGTCTTCGACCGCGAAGCCATTGAAGGAACAAAAGGTGTTGAAAAAACGATCATACGACTGAAAATAGGAAACTCTCAACATCGCATCATCTATGCAGCAATTGAAAACAGGGACCCAGTGAGAGCCGAAGGCATGATGAGGGAACACTCCAATACAATGCTTGAATACATCGAAATGTTTGAGCAAAGAAATACCAAACTTACCGTTCGCGACCTTGTCAGTTACTCGGTCCAAAGCGATCCGCAACTTTCAAACCCCGAAGACAAAAGCTAGACCGACTAACAGGTGAACTAATGAATCCCAATCCAGAGCTAGTTGCTCAATGCCAACAATTCCAAAAACAGGTTATTGAATTAGCGCCTGGCGTGTATGGTGCCATTGGTTTTTCTGCCTCTAATGTCTACATGCTCATAGGCACAGACGGGCTGGTTATTGTTGATACAACCGAGAGCACAAGAGCCGCGGAAAACGTTCTCATAGAATTTCGAAAGATCACTGATAAGCCCGTAAAAACAATCATTTTCACCCACTCGCACCGCGATCATATTAGCGGAGCTACCGTATTTGCCGAAGGCGGTAACCCGGAGGTTATTGCCAGCGATAATTTTGAGTCGGATCTTGTAGAGGTCAAAAGCCCGCACCCAAAACCAGGCAAAGCATTGATGGCGAGAACCAAACGCCAGTTTGGAATGGGTCTGTCCTTCTCCGATGAGCGAGTTAGCATCGGCATCGGTCCTGGCGATCGCCCAATGGAGGGTGTCGGGGCTGGGTATATGCCACCCAGCATGACAGTGAGTGATGCCAGAACGACATTGCAACGCTGTGGTTTAGAACTGGAATTGGTTAAAGCCCCCGGAGAAACACCCGACCATATTGTTGTCTGGCTTGCCAACCAAAGAATTCTATTTAGTGGTGATAACTTCTACTCAGCATTCCCTAACTTATACGCCATACGCGGCACGCCGTATCGTGACTTCAACGCATGGGCCGACACCCTAGATCTACTGCTGAGTTTTGACTCTGAGGTTTTAGCCCCTGGCCATACCCTGCCAATAACGAATGCCGCTGATATTAAGGAAGCGCTAACAGACTATCGAGATGCCATTAACTACGTGGTTTCAGAAACAGTCGCAGGCATGAACCAACAACTAGGCCCAGACGAACTTGCCCATATGGTTCGCCTACCAGAGCATCTGGCGAACAAGCCTTACTTAAAAGAGTTTTATGGCAAGGTATCTTGGTCAGTGAGAGCGTATTTTGCAGGTACGCTCGGATGGTTTGATGGAAACCCAACTAATCTGGCAAAACTATCACCGCTAGACGCAGCCACAAGGATTATCAAACTAGCAGGCGGCGCAGACAAAGCCTTGGAGAATGCCCAACAAGCTGCCTCGGAAAACGATCATCAATGGGTATTGGAACTGACTGATCACCTTATCGTCGCTAACACACATACCGACTCTGCAAAGTTGCTCAAGGTCTCTGCTCTGCGAGCACTTGCCGACATTGAGATCAATGCGCCAGGACGGAACTATTACCTCCTGTCAGCATACGAAATAGAACAATCGTAACTCTTATGGATCTGCTTCCAAACATGCCAAAAACTATTTTCACTATGCAGCCTAATCATGACGCTTAAAGTCATTGGCACAGGATTCGGTCGAACCGGCACAGAATCGATGCGCGAGGCGCTCAGTATCTTGGGCTTTGGCCCTTGTCATCATATGCGCGCGTTAATCGGAGATGCTGAACATGCTCGGCAGTGGAAGGCATTAACGACTGGAGCCACACCAGACTGGAATCTATTACTGGGCAACTACCAGTCATGTGTGGATTGGCCCTCAGCTCATTACTGGCCTCAGTTGGTTGACGCCTTTCCCCAAGCATCTGTCATTCTTACTTGGCGCACAGCCGAAAGTTGGTGGGCAAGCTTTGAAAAAACACTTTTACCGATCATATTGGCTCACGCCAAATCGAGTGCGTCACCTAAGAATGAGCAGCTAATCAGCACTCATGTTTTTCACGGGAAACCACTGATTCGCGAACACTGCATAGCTGTTTATGAGATGAATGTAGCAGCAGTCAAAAAACAAGTACCTGCAGAAAGATTACTTATTCACAGCCTCGGGGACGGGTGGGAGCCCTTGTGTGCTCACTTAGGCGTGCCAGTGCCAAATACCCCTTACCCCAGCCGCAACAGCACTAGTAAGTTTCAGGAAGAGTTTTTAGACTCGTAAGAGCACTGTACCCGACTCAAACAATCACAATAATAAAAACACAGCACAACTTCTTTGAGTTGCGTATCAACACTTACGTGAGACGATGAGAACAATTGCTACAGGGTATGAATATATCCGACACGCCGCTATTCTCACCTAGGCAAGTCTATTCGATTGCGGACTTTCATCCATTTGCTCAATGAGGAGTTGTGCAAGCTCTTCGAAGAGGGCAGATTTAGTTGTCGCATGCGCTGGGCTATCCCACAAGTTATGTGTTTGCAATGGATCACTCTTAAGGTCGTATAGCTCTCCCCATTTCTCGCCCTTATACACAGAAAGCTGCCAATCTTTTTTAACTATGGAACGAACACGTGCACTTACGTCAAAACCGCCGCGTGGAAACCCATCGTTGTATTCGATCAATAAATTCTTACGATGCTTACTCGCGCCTTTAATGCAAGGTAAAAAGCTTTTCCCTTGTATTCCAAAATAGGGGTCCACTCCGGCACGCTCTAGAATAGTTGCAGATATATCGATAGTTGACGCAAGCGCAGACGTTGCTTTTTGCGTGCGATCACTGGGGTCGGACCATATCATCGGAACTCGGTTAAGAGATCTTAAAATCCAAGGTCCTTTCATTAACATATTAAAATCACCTAAATAATCACCATGATCGGCGTTAAAGATGATGACTGTATTTTCGTACTGCCCGCTATCTTTTAGCGTTTGTATGATCTCTCCAATTGCATCGTCAATCATAGTGATCATTCCGGCTGTCAAAGCCATCGCTTCTTGTACCTCTCTATCGGACGTCATAAATGCGTGCTGCGGTGTCTGTTGCCCGCCCGTCTCTTCATAGTATTGCCGTGCATTAACTAGTGGAGGCGGCGGGTTCTTGTGATCTTCGTATCGCGTTGGCAAGTCAAAATCGTCTGGGTCATACATGTCCCAATACTTACCAGGCGGATTAAACGGATGATGCGGATCCGGAAAAGACACAAACGCATAAAACGGTTGGTCGACAGTAGCTCGACTTGTTAAATATTCTTTAGCGCGGTCACGGATATACGCGGACGGATATCCGTCTTCGGGTATGGGTGTTCGATAGGCTTGGGGACAAGTGTAGTTATGTGGCAACTGGTTAGCGGGGTCATGAAGTGCTTGCCAATCAGGGTACGTCTCTTTAAACCATTGCTTGTAGTGCCCACCCGCTTTATCGCCATGAGCTGTAACCATATCGATATGATCGAACCCGTAGTAAGGTGTCGGAAAATCGAAACGCTCGCTTTCGATGTAGCACTTGGGCTCTTCATACCCATAATTCTCTAGATCATCTTTCCAAGCCTCTTTAATAGGCCCATTGAGCCCTGACTCAGGGTGCCTTGCTTCCATGGCAGTCATGGGTTGAAGATGGCTTTTGCCAATGCTTGCAGTCGCATACCCGCTAGCCTTCAACACATCAACGAACGTATTGGCTCTTTTTGACAATGTACAACCGTTGTATCGCAGGCCATGCAAAGAAGGCATTCTTCCTGTCATGAAGCTTGCCCGGTTAGGCATGCACACAGGTGTCGCGACGTGAAACTCGTCGAAACGAGTGCCCTTAGCTGCTAGCTCATCAATGTTAGGGGTTTTCACCACTGGATGTCCGTAACAGCCAAGCCAATCTGCCCGGTGTTGATCTACCATGACATAGAGAAAATTAGGCTTCGTTGTCATACGTCTTTCCCGCAATTAGATGTTCCAAGATCGGTCCACAGCAACTTAGTTATGTTGTTCGAACGGTCACTCATTTTCTCGGTGATATTTAATAGTACGTAAATATCCTATCAAGCCAGGCCAGTTTTCAGCAGCGCCTTACTACGTAAGTTATGAACAATGATTATCGCTGCGCCAACCACAATCGCCGGAATAAATACTTCTGCGGGTCTAAATAATATTAAGACCGCTATGGTTAAGCGAAAAATGATCTCGAAAGAATTCAGCGCTTTTTGATCAAAAGCCGATAAGGCACTCGACACAAGATACAATCCGAGAGCTAGTCGTGCGAATAAAAATACTAACCACGCTACATCAATGGTGCCGTCATAACCTGCCAAAAAAAGACCTGTTTGTGGATCGATAACAGCCTTATCTATAATTAGCAACTCTGGGTAAATAGCAAACACGAAGGGCAAGGTAAACATCACTATGCCCGACTTCACCGCTGAAAAGCCCGTTCTCATCGGATCAGCTTTAGTAATTGTTGAAGCCGCAAACGCCGCAAGTGCAACGGGTGGCGTTATTGCAGAGGCTACCGCGAAATAGAAAACAAACATATGTGCTGTAAAGGTAGCGATACCTAGCCCTACTAACATCGGCCCCATTAACAGTGCAACATTGATATACGCTGGCACAGCTGGCATACCCATACCGAGCAGCACGGCTAATAGCATGGTTAAGAATAGCGCGAATAGTTGAAAACCTGCTGAACCTATGGACATATCAAAAGACTTGAGATAGCCAAGTACATCGACTGCAACAAATTTTGCTAAGCCAGTAAAGTTTAAAGACACATCGATAACAGTAACGGCGAGAAACATTAAATAGAGCGTGGAAACAGTAACGCCTGCTTGCGACAATCCATCAAATATTTTCTTAGGGCTAGCCCTAAGATTTTTATCAAGAAACATTAAGATAATTAATAAAACGACGGCCCACCAACCGGCAGCACTAGCATTACCTGCTGAATTTTGAAAAATCTCAATGATCCATGGCATAGATATAACTTTGCAAGTATCCCCATTTGGCTCTACTACCGCCCCCAATAACACAGAGAACCAACCACAACCAATACCGTCCTTTGGCGTTAAAAGCAAAACGAGAACAAGAAGCACTGGCGCAAATATCTGAACTAGGTGCAAACGATCTTCGCCCGTGAGACGCATCTCGTCTGTGAGTTCACCAACAGCTTGAATATTCTGTTTACGGGCCTGAAAGACGACTGATAAAAACAAACAGAAAAAGTAAAACATTGCTGGAATAATTGCCGCGATAATGATTTCACGGTAAGGCACGCCAGTCATGGAGGACATGATGAATGCAGCGACGCCCATGATGGGCGGCATGATAGATCCACCAGACGAGGCTGCAGCCTCAACCCCTCCAGCAAAGACTTTTGAAAAACCGCGCTTTATCATCATTGGAATGGTTAACACGCCCGTTGATAGAACATTCACCACCGGCCCACCTGTGATCGTGCCGAACATCGCAGATGAGACAACAGCTGCATGTGCGGGACCACCACGCAAATTGCGGGTCGCAGAAAACGCTAGCTTTATTAGGGCCTGACCACCTGCACAACTTCCAAATAATGCACCAAGAATGATGTACGGAAATACCAACAAGAGTAGAACATTAAGAAAACGACCTAGAAGACCTGCGGTGTTATTAATCAGGGCGTCACGTACAAATTCACGACCAGAGCTCAAACTCCTCACCTCCTCACTACTTAGAATGGTGATGAGGTATTTGTTCTGGCCTTCTGCACCATTGAAGTACCAATTTAGAACTGTGACAAACGTATAAGTGGCAATCAACATCGATACAACCACCAGTGGTAGGCCCCACACTTTGACGTTGTAGATGAGAAAAACCGTAATTGCACCAAATAGAATTATTGGCAGCCAATCAAAGGTAGTGTTCAGGCATCGCGGATCGTCAGCGGAATCGGGAATGGGCAAGCCAAGCATTTCTGCGTACTCGATATCTGCTGCCAAAGCCTCTGCGACTAACCGCGCCCTATCACCTTTGACGATATCTATAAGGCATACAGCTTCTAATTCCGTTAGGTAACTCAGCGATATTATCGCCGCAGCCAACACCAAGGAAAAATCTAAAAAAAGACCTAATCGCCGTGTAATAGCCGCTTTTTTCGTCCAGCTTCGCCACATGGAGTGCTTAAGCGCGACGATCAACATCATCCAAAAAAACATGATTGGATACAACCATTCGGTGGGGAACCGTCTGATTTTGAAATTATCTACGCCGGTAATGGATCGCCACATGTCATCCCAACCAGGAATGGCAGGCGTGACGTTCATCAGTCCGACTACAACCAATAGAAGGCCAAGCCAATAGACTAAGTCGTCGACAAACGTTTTATTTTCTGTTGAAGGATTTTTTCGCAATTTATTTAACCATCTTTGCTTAGTCAGATAATTCCATGCGTAGATGGATGACAAAAATTGGTAAATAAATTAAGGCAACATTCCATTTTGCCTTAATCCGTAAAGCTTTAGCTTGCATACAATATGACTAAGGTTTGGCGCACTCAGGTACCAGCTGGCCGGCCTCCTCCCACGCTCGCACTGCACCAGGGTGAAACTTAACTGGGTTTGGACCACACAACCCCGCCACCTTTGGATCTAACACGCCAAAATTTAACGTAGCCATAAATGGCGCTAACGCTTTATGAGTTTCGATGTTCTCAATGTGTGCCTTAGTAAGTTGATAGGCCATTTCTTCGCCCATGGTCTTATTGACCATGTCACCACCAGTAACAGCCATTCCACGGAACATGTCATCTTCTGATTTAACCGTCCATCCGTCACCCAAACTAGCAGCGGCCTGCGCTGCAGGTATTACATAAGCAACAGAGCCAGGCTTGTTTAGTAATTTCTGAGCAGCTTCACTCTCAAACATCTCCTTTGGCAGCGAGTACATAGTCATGTCACCGGCAGCACCCGCCTGCGTGACTCGAGGCCCAGGCAGCATGACCGGTATTACAGCGAGGTCAGCCGTTCCATCGATAATGGCCGATGCAACTTGATTCCAACTAACCGTGACCGACTCATAATCTGACTCTGCCTTGGCTCCGCCGAAAAGCTGTATTAGTGCACGAGAATTTGTCGTAGCCGCCCCTCTAGGTGGGCCGTTCAACACCTTCTTTCCTTTTAGATCCTGCCAACCCTCTACGCCCTTTGCATCGTAGGCGTACATGGAAAATATGCTTAATGTGTAAGGATAAAGCAGCTGTATGTTTTGGCCAATCTCAGCGCCTTTCTCCTTACCTAGACTTGCATAGGGTCCGGCAGCCCTTTGTAAAAGAAACGGTAGAATGAATGGACCGTTAGCGATATCAATTTTGCCTTCGGCTAGTGCCTGAATATAGTTTGTGCCTGTTTGTCCATCCTTCAATTGAATATTGGCTATTCCCCGATCGTTTGCATACTCAACTAACGCCGTCGCGGTTAAACCAGCGGTGGTTCCTGCGCCTGCAGTGTTTGACGTCAGATTTTCCTGCGCAATCGCCGCAGATGCGATGAACGAGGCCACCACGGCGATGCTTGCTGTCTTAAGTGTCTTGAGCATACTGTTCTCCCATTACTCTCATTATTTCGTAAAGCCCGCAATGGGCTTGATTACGTGCGTTCGAAAATTCACATTGCGTTGATTTCTCTATCATCAACACAGACTGTTTGTTCATCGAGACAATGCTGTTGATTGTCGTTAAACACAGCATCAGTCCTTATCAGCCACCTGAACCAAGTCGCCATTTCCGCCATGGCTAAAAGACCTCTGACTCACTGATGTCAAAATCTTGATTGAGCCATTACGGGATCCCGAAATAACTTTATATTCGCTTTTACGTCATGTAATCAGACAATCCGCCCTAGTAAACACCATATCTGGATCCTAAATCAAGCTGGATTGCTTTTTCTCTGCGGAAAATTAACGCTAACATGTGTCATTTGAGTGGTTCAGTTCCTATCAAAGTCTCTCTGGGGATTTCATCACCGCAAAGTTGGGCTCACAGAGTGTGTTATTGCATCGAACTAGAGAGCCAAGAAAATGTACGCCGAAATTCTTTATCTACATTAATGTTGGCGCAGAGCAAGCCATACACCGATCTAATCAAATAGAACAGAAAACGAAATCTCTCAGAACTGAGCTTCTACGCGCTCGAAGCCGAATACTTTAATCGTGGCGTTGCAGCTATAAGCTGTTGCGTGTACTTGTGCTGTGGATGATCCAACACAGTATGCGTTTCTCCAGACTCTACGATGCGGCCCTGAGACATAACCAAAACCCTGTCGCATGAATGTCTAACCACATCAAGATCGTGTGTAATAAGTAAGTAGCTGTACCCTGCACTACTTTGCAACGATGTCAGCAAGTTAAGAATTTGCGCC
>CALDTK010000014.1 GCA_937924035.1 uncultured Saprospiraceae bacterium
AGAACCTGAACTTAGGCGTCCGAACGATACGCTCAAACTCGCCCCCTTTCTAAAGGACAGCATGTAGCTAGGGTAGTTGATTTTACATTAACATTTGACAATCAACGAAATACCCTAAATGTGTTACTTTAGTCCCTCAAATGTGTACATAATCCCATGGACGATTACGTCCCAAAAACCGGTTTACCTAAGCCGTAGCCTCCAGCAGAGAAATTTGTTGGGGGCTTTTTTTTAGGACATGGGATTTGGGATGCTGCTAGGGACGTTAGGCTACATCATTACCCTCTTTGATAGCTATAGTCCAAATGATCTAAAGGTCTACGCGTATTGAACTCAGGACTGACCTTGTGAATTTTGCTCTTTTGCGTAAGCTGCGAAGCTGCTCTTTGCGATGAGAAAAATGTAGGAGACCGGCACTTATCAAACTATGAAACCTAGTGACTAAACCACTTGCTACGAAAGCCATTTTTAGACAAACAACTCCTTCCCTATTTTCGCGTTCCTTTAAGCGCCTGAATTAGATTAGTAACACTATGCTCCCAAACGTTGACATCGAACAAATCAATCAGCAAGTACGTGCCGATTCTGAAATCACTGAGCGTATTTTTGCTGCTGCCGAGCCCGTGATTGTGGGCCAACGTCGAATGCTTGAAGCACTCATGATTGGTCTACTCACCAAAGGACACATCTTACTGGAAGGCCTCCCAGGGCTTGCCAAGACTTTGGCCATTAGAACGCTCGCAGCTACCGTAAACGGTGACTTCAGCAGAATTCAATTTACACCAGACCTACTACCAGCTGACATCGTAGGTACCATGATATACAATCCTGGGAAAGCAGATTTCTCAGTGCGCAAAGGTCCTGTCTTTGCCAATTTCGTTTTGGCCGATGAGATCAACCGTGCACCTGCAAAAGTCCAATCAGCCTTACTAGAGGCCATGCAAGAAAAGCAGGTAACTATAGGCGGAGATACCTACAAACTAGACGAACCCTTCTTGGTACTCGCTACGCAAAACCCAGTCGAGCAAGAAGGAACCTATCCACTTCCAGAAGCACAAACAGATCGCTTCATGCTCAAAGTGGTAGTCGACTATCCTGATCGTGAATCAGAACGCGAAATCCTACGTCGCAACATGTCAGGTGCGGCCGTTCCTCCAACGAATTCTGTGGTTGGTGTAGAAGACATTGTCAGACTTAGAAAAACAGTATCGAGTGTTTACCTCGACGAAAAAATCGAATCGTACATCCTTGATTTGGTATTTGCAACTCGCCGCCCTCAAGATTTCCGCTTGGCTGAATTGCAACCGCTGTTGAGTTTTGGCGCAAGCCCTCGTGCAAGTATCAACCTCGCCCGTGCCGCGAAGGCGCAAGCCTTTTTGCAGCGAAGAGGATACGTTATTCCAGAAGACATCCGAGCAATTGCAAAAGAAGTACTTCGCCACCGTCTAGGGCTCACATACGAGGCTGAAGCTGAAAACATAAATGCTGACGAAATCGTCACGCGACTCATTGACAAGATTGAAGTCCCGTAGCCAAAACGGACCTGCCTTTCTTCTGCTTTCGTCCTCTACTTTTCAGTTCAGCACTCCCCTATTATGCGAATATTTAGCTTTAAGCAAATTGTTGTTCTGAGTATTGTCTTACTCTTCAGCTCATCAAGTTTGCTCTTTGCTCAGCAGGCTTATCAAGGCCTAATGGAAGGAGTGTATCCGATGCGCATAGTCATCGCAGAAACCAACCCTACGGCAACACTGTACATCAGCTCAGCCAGCAATGAAATCAAATTTATTGGCGGCTGTGATCTTGGAAACTGTAAATACAGAGGAGTCGATACGAGTATGACACTTGTATTTGAGCGCAGTGCAGAACAGATCACTGGAAGAATACAAAACGGTGATGGTACCTCGAAGCCGTTTACTCTCGAACAGGTAGATCTTCAAAGTTCTTTCGCAGCAGGTTCTGAAAATACGTTTTGGCTCCGAAGCTATGAAGATGCTTCTAAAAAGCATCAATTAACCTTGGCCACCCTTCCGGGAAAACAAGTGAAAGGTTTCCTCTACTTGGTCGAGCTAGGAACAAGTTTTAGCGTAAGCGGAACCTACAAAAACAACATGCTCAACCTCATCCTTGAAGGTGCTGCCAATAAAAACGTCGGTACGATCAACGGCATAATCGGTAAGCTAAATAGCACCCTCGGTGTGGCAATAATCTTAACTCTCGAAGGTACCGAAACCACCTTTGAGCTAGCGCTTACCAAAGAGATGAGTTTGAACTGTAAGGAAGCTGCTGGGCGATATGACATGGTATATCCAGTGCTTGCAGGAACTTCATATTCTTCTCTTCCGAGTAAACTCTGGAAGTCGATGATCAATGAAGAGGAAGACTATGCGCACGCTTGGTTTGAGCCAACACTCTTCAATGAATATATGCTCAGTGGCTGGATGCATGTCGAAGGTTCTTCGGGGCGAAAAAGCGAGTCGATCAATCTTCTCCGGGACAAAAACCACAACTTCAGGCAAGGTAAATTACTTGGAGGTAAACGCTCCAGAAACGAACTGATCGAGCGCTACAAGAATTCTGCTGTCGCGCAACATCCGCTTCATGCAGATGAAGATTTTCAAGTCTGGGCCAGCGACCTTGATCTCTCAGCTCACACGTTTACAACCGAAGGCATGACCCTTTCAAGTGGTCTACACCCCATGTACGGTCAACTCCAAGTGATCGTCCCTTGGCGTGAATTGCCCAAAAACGAAGGCCTACCTAATTGGCTAACAGACTCGAAATAAATCCATGACCTCTACTGAACTCGCCAAGTTTGTTCGTCAGATTGAGCTAAAGACCCGCGGTCTTTCTAGCCAAGTCTTTTCGGGTGAATACCATGCGGCATTCAAGGGTAGAGGAATGTCGTTTAGTGAAGTGCGCACCTATCAACCAGGTGACGATGTACGTGATATCGACTGGAATGTGACTGCTCGTACAGGCGAACCGCACATCAAGATTTTTGAGGAAGAGAGGGAGTTGTCTGTGTTGCTGATGGTAGACCTAACTTCTTCAATGTTGTTTGGGACACGCGGGCAAACCAAACGGCGACTCGCTACAGAATTGGCCGCAGTGATTGGAAGTTCGGCACTGAACAACAATGACAAGGTGGGCGCAATACTATATGGTACTGGCGAACCTTTTTACGTTCCTCCCAAAAAAGGCTTTCAGCACATCTTGAGGATTGTACGCGAGTTGGGATTCGCCAAACCAAAAACTGGGGAAGCAAAATTTGCAGAAGCTCTTCAATTCGCCAATAACGTGACCCGTCGCAGAGCAATCATGTTTGTGATTAGCGACTTTTTGCAGCAAGGTGACTACAACGTCCCTTTGCGCGTTGCAGCCAGAAGGCATGACCTTATCGGACTTCAACTTGTCGATCCGTTTGAAAAAGAATTACCAGACGTTGGCCTGCTACCTATCAAAGATTTGGAGACAGGAAAGTCTTCCATTTGTGATACGTCGAATTCAAAAACCAGAGCTCGTCACAAAACCTTTTATGAGGGCGAGCGCGCACAGGCCGTCCAACAATTCAGAACCGCAGGAGCTCAAATGTTGGAGCTAGCTACGGGTCAGGATTACATTCCGCTATTGATCAATTTCTTCAAATCACGTCACAAACGAATGGGTCGATGAGTAAAAGGAAGATCTACACTTTGCTACTTGGTCTTGCTGGCCTATTTAGCTTCTTCACTACGAGCTCGCGTGCTCAAGTGAGGGTGAAAGCTCGTCTTGATTCTGCCGCAATGTTGCTGGGCGACCCTAACCGTATTGTGGTTAGCCTGGATGGAACCTCAGGAAATGCAAGCGTCGACTGGTCGGTGCTAGACACACTGGAAGAACTCGTCATCATTGGTGATCCAAGCTCCGCGAAGCAAGGAAACCAGATGCAATTCGCACTACCCTTCTCAGTTTACGACAGTGTTGGATTGTTGCTTCCAAGCTTCCCCGTGTACTTGCAAAACGAGACCTTATACACCAATGATCTAGCTCTACTCGTCGACTTCCCGAAACGAGACAGCACACTCAATCCGTATCGATCGATTCGAACAGAATCTGCAACACTAGCTGACTATAAAGCGTGGATCATTGCCTTCCTCCTAGCGATCGCCTTTGGGGGAGTACTGCTATATCTATTCTTTTTCCGCAAAAGCGAACCTGCACCTCCGCCACCTCCACCGCTTCCAGATCCTGCCCATGTCATCGCATTTAGGTCGCTCGAAGACTTGCGTGGTCAGACTGGTTTAGCTGATAAGAATTACTACTCTTCTCTCGATCAAATCTTACGTGCCTACCTCGAAAACCGCTATGGCATACCTGCCCTTGAGCGTACGAGTTCAGAGGTTGTGGGGATGCTCAAAAGCGAAGGAATTCAAGATAGCGATGAGTTGCGCGATCTACTCAGTCAAGTAGACATGGTCAAGTTTGCGAAAGCAGAATTGCCCCAAGAAAGACGTTCATCAGGTTGGGAGCGCGTACGTGCCTTTGTAGATCGTACCAAACTGATCGCTCCACCTTCAACTTCTTCACCAGAAAATCCAGTTGCCAATGTCTAGTGGATTTGTCTTTGAAGATCCGTGGTGGTTTTTACTCCTCCCTGTCCTTGCAATAGGATGGTGGTGGTTACAGCGAAAGAATCGCATTGCGAAAGCACAGCTATCGGTTTCGAGTATCCAGCCGCTGCGCACCTATGGTTCTTGGCGCGTACTCGTCTATAGAATTACTCAAGGTTTATTGGCATTGGCTACCCTGCTTGCCATTACTGCGTTAGCTAGGCCACAAGAGCAATTTGTGGAACGCGACGAAGAAGCCGAAGGGATAGACATCTTCTTAGTGATGGATGTCTCAACGAGTATGCTCGCTCGAGATTTTACGCCCGATCGCCTTGAAGCAAGTAAAGCTGTAGCTCAGCAGTTTGTAGCGAATCGTCCATTTGATCGCATTGGCCTCGCGGCTTTTGCGGGAGAATCCTACACACAGACCCCACTTACCCTCGACCATGGAATCGTGCAAACCATGTTGGGGGAACTTAGAGCTGGACTATTGGAAGATGGGACCGCTATGGGTATGGGACTCGCCTCGGCCATTAATCGGCTAAAAGACTCCGAGGCACCAAGCAAGGTGGTTATTTTACTTACCGATGGGGTGAACAACTCTGGCTACATAGATCCTCAGACTGCCGCTGGACTTGCTGAAGAATTTGGAATTCGAGTCTATACCATCGGTGTGGGTTCGAATGGTCAAGCTTTGAGTCCAATCCGCTACAACGATAATACGGTTCGCATGCAATACGTGCAGGTGCGTATCGATGAAGCCTTGCTTAGAGATATCGCTGGCAAAACTGGTGGTCAATATTTCCGGGCAACCAACAATGAAAGTCTGGCTGCGATCTATGCAGAAATTGATCGACTTGAAAAGCGGCCGGTCAAAGTGAGCGTAAGTCAACGTTTCAACGACCTGTTCGCTTGGGTACTAGGGACTGCTGTCATCTGTGCTCTGCTTGCTGGCATTGCACGTATTTTCTTCATCCCACGACTTGTCTAATCCATGTTGAGATTCGCCCAAATAGAATGGCTTTATCTACTTCCGGTGCTGGCATTGCTGGCTGTTGTAATCGTATGGCGATGGGGTCAGCTTTCGCGAAAACGAGAACTGCTCGCAGATACTGGACTGCTCGAAGACCTTACAGGAGGTATGTCCTTTAGCTTTCGCAAAACACGTTGGCTACTAGGCCTAGGTGCTTTAGCCTGTTGGGCTATTGCCCTCGCCAACCCACAGTGGGGCACGCGCTCGCGTATCGCCGAAGTGCAGAGTACAGAAGTCGTCATTGCCTTAGACATCTCAGAAAGTATGCTCACTGAAGATGTGAGACCGAGCCGATTGGATCGCGCCAAAAATTTCCTCCTTGATCTCACCAATGCGATGGAAGGTGAGCAGGTTGGCTTGGTGCTTTTCGCTGGTCAGGCTTATTTACAAATGCCACTCACTACAGATTACGGTGCAGCGCAACTACTCATTCGCTCGGCAACACCGACGCAAGCTCCCACACAGGGGACAAATTTTTCGGCGGCTATCTCACTGGCTAGACAACTACTCCAACCTGAGGAGGAAGAACTTAAGGCTGTACGCCGAATAGTAGTCCTCGTAAGCGATGGCGAAAATCATGAGGAGCTTGCAGAAGAAACTCTCCGTGATGGCGTTGCTGAAGGGCTGCGACTCTACGCCGTAGGTGTTGGCACCGAAGCTGGCGGTCGAATTCCCGCCATCAATGGAGGTCCCAATGCCTATAAGCGCGGACGTGATGGTGGCCCCATTCTGAGCAAATTCGACCCTTCAGCCTTACAAGCACTTGCACTGGCTGGAGAAGGGCGTTATTTCGATTTGAGCAAGAATGCCCTCGGCGTAGCCAATACCATTGCTGATGCCATAGCCGAAGGTCCAAGTAGCACGGTAGGCGAAGAAGTGTTTTTGGAATCGGCGAGCTATTACCAAGTTTTTCTTGGGCTTGGCATGTTGTTGTGGTTGGCCGCATGGTGGGTAGGCGTAAAGCTCTATCCAAAAGAAGTAAGTACCGAAGTTGAAACAGTTGAACTAGAAGCAACCACCGAAACGTTATCACCTGTAGCATGAGCTGGTTGACTTACATATCATCGTCTTTGAAGACGTGTCTTGTTGTGATCGCGATGCTGGTTTTGGCGAAAGCCCAATGCCTAGCCCAAGGAACCTCGCAAAGCGAGACTACTCTTCCTCAAACTAACGTGCCTACGCAAGCCCCTACACAACCTAAGGTAACCCTAAAGGGCTCAGCACACGAATATTTGCGTGCGGGAGACAAGGCCTTTAAGAGAGGCGACTTTGCTCAAGCAGAACTTGAATATCGGCGTGCTTCTGAAACGGATCCAAACTTCAAATCTCTTTACAACCTTGGTGTAAGTCTAGCTGAACAAGGACGTAGCGAAGAAGCCGCAGAACACTTTGAGCGTGCGAAACGGTACGCTGATGAGCAAGACGAAGTGGTTGATGCGAGTTACAATGCAGGAAATGCGCACTTTCAACAAGAAGACCTGAAGGCGAGTGTCCAGCAATATGTAGATGCGTTGCGCGCCAATCCGGATGACGTTGAAGCCAAGCAAAATCTTGCTGAAGCTATCCGAATGATTCGCCGCCAGCAGCCGCCTCCTGAGCAACAGCAACAACAGGAGTCTGACGAAAACCAAGAAGGTGATGAGTCTGAGGAGCAGGAACAGCAGCAGCAACAAGAACCACAAGACGGGGAACCTCAGGATGAAGAACAGCCTTCAGAGGGTGATGAATCTGAAGAGGAATCAGACAAAGAAGAAGGTGAAGGGCAACCTAGTGAGCCTGTAGATGTAGACAGAGAAGAGGCGGAACGTTTGCTTAAATTGGCTAGCGATCAAGAAAAAAAGACGCAAGAGAAAGTTCGTCTAGGCGAACAGACGCGTAAAAAACCTGAAAAAGATTGGTAATGAACTGGACTAACCTGCTTGCTACCATAGGACTACTTGCTCTATCGTTATGTGCTACGCAAGCGCAAACGGTAACGGCTACGTTATCGAACACCGATACCGTTGGCCAAGGTGAAGTATTGCAACTCATTTTTCGGTTTGAGAATGTAGATACCGATGGATTTGAACTTCCTGAGCTTGTAGGACTGACTCCTTATGGCGGTCCGAGCCGCCAGTCGAGTATGACGTTCATCAATGGCGAGCGCACCTCATCGAGCGCTTTTGTTTATCGTGTGGTGGCTGAGCAACCCGGAATCGGATACGTTCCTGCTGTTACGGTCATGCATGAAGATCAAGAATTGAAAACAGAACCTCTACAAGTCTTCATCACTGAAGATGCTGAGTATGTTCCGATGAAAAAGAACGATGAGTCGCAACGTGAACCGCTCCAACCGAAAAAGCGAAAGCGAAAGCGACCTATCGTAAAAATGTAAGCTGCTTCAATAGCCGATTACCTTCGCATGGTGAGAACTCTCTTTGTTTTACTTCTTTGGTGCTTGTCGATGCCTGTGCTTTTTGCGCAAGGAGAATTTCGCGCGTCTGTAAGTCAACCGACCGTGAACCAGCAAGGCACCTTCAGACTCGTTTATGAGCTGGAGAACATGGCCGCGCAGAATTTCACTCCTCCTGATTTCAAAAATTTTGAGGTCATTTCTGGGCCGAATCAAGGGTCGAATACAACGATCATCAACGGACAGGTTAGTCGTTCAATTAGGATTACATATGATATGCTTGCGCCAAAACCAGGCAAGTTCATTATCGCTCCCGCAGAAGTGTTGGTCAACAACAAGAAAGTTCGCTCCAATGTGGTTTCCATAAATGTGAAGGCCGTTGATCAAACACAACTTGCAAAAGGCCTCAATGGAGAAGCAGAGGTTCAAGTGCGCATCAACGTAGCAAAAGACACCGTGTATGTCGGTGAAGAATTACGGGTAGAAGTTGACTTAATCAATCGGGTTGACTTTAGAACCTATAGTGTGCTCAAGGCGCTAGGGGCGGAGGGTATCCGAATGGAAGACCTTCGTAATTACAACCTGAATGAGCGCAAAATTGAAATCGATAAGACACCATTTTCAGCTCGTACGGTACAAGCGGTAAGCTTATTTCCGAACAAGCCTGGAACCTATACGATTGGGCCAGTCATGATTCGCGCCAACGTATTTGAAGAAGGACAACGGCGGTCGCGTGGGTTCTTTTTCTCGCCCGCGACTCGACCTGTAGATGCGACTTCAAATTCGATAGAACTTAAGGTATTGCCCTTGCCTCAACCTGAAGGGGAAGGCTTTGTGGGAGCTGTTGGGAAATGGCGCTTTCAAGGTCAGTATGATCAGATTGCGAACATGACAACTGCCGATGCACTTACGTTTAAGCTCTTTGTACAGGGCCAAGGTGACCCAGGTCGCTTACGTGCTCCAGATTTGCGATGGCCCGATGGCTGGAGAGCCTACCCACCTGAAACCACTACCGATCATAGTGTCGAGACAGATACTGGATTGGTACTCACACGTGTATATGAGTATGCTGTCGCACCGGTAAAAGGCGGTACGTTCAATTTGAGGCCCAAAGCCTCTTATTTTTCTCCCGACAGCAATAGCTACGTGACATGGGAGATGACGCCAAGATCAATTACGGTTACAGACGTAGGAACAAACTTTAACGAAGAGAACGCGACCGCTGGTCCGAATCTATTGGTCGTGCGTGGGATTCCAAAAGCCGTCAAATCGCTTTGGGTAGATCAAGCTTGGTTTTGGTATGCACTAGGTGGAATGCCGCTTGCACTAGCTCTGGTTTGGTTAACAAAGCGCTTCCAGAACGGTAAGGGTCCTTCCCTAAAAGAGGAACTCAATGATCCTGTGGCTGAGGGAAAACGAAGGCTTCAAAAAGCCCGTGCCTCGATCGCTGATCCTTCGGCCTTTTACCAAGAAGTACGAGAAGCATTGCAACAGTATGCGCATGATCGCTTAGGCTTGCCACCAAGTCAGCAGTCGAGGGCTGAGATTCTTGCAGCTTTCCCGCAGTCCTACGGGACTGGCGTCGCCAAAAACACAAATGGTAAAGAGCAAGCCCGCAAATTCCTTGAAGCGCGTGATCTTGCTGACCGTGGCTTGTATGGTGGTGGTACAGATGAGGAAGGTCGCAGGACTGCGTTGGCGGAGTTGGAGCGGTTGCTAAGTGAGTAACTTACTCTTATGTCAATATATTTATTGCTGGAAGTAAATACATAAATTAATCACTATCTTCTAATGAGAATATTTAAAATCAAATTAAGATAAACGAAAGGCTTCCCCAAAACCTATAAGAGCATAAAAGTATGAAGGAGACTTCTGTGAACCATTATTGGTAGAATCCTTGTCCATAGGCCCATTACCTTATATTATTGCTCTTTATGATTGTAATTTTTACGAATTACATTTTTAAAACTAGTCATAGTTGGCAACTATGAATGATGTATCAACCTTTTCTCCAACGATCCTACTAAATAGATCGACATATTTAAAGGTAAAAAACGAGTGTGAATGATCAACGGGGTAGATCCAGTAAATGCTAGTAGATCCTAATGAATCTATCCCGATGACATAATTAGTGTCGATTCGGGATGGATTTCCCGCTAATCTCTTTAAGCCGAGAGTGTCAATATGTTCATTTTCAATGACTTCATTTGCTATTTTGTATCCAATTCCAATAGAGGCTTGCCCAGAACTACAACTTGTGGAATAAAAAATAGTTAAAATCAAGGATATTTTAAAAATGCAAATTTTTAACATCGTTTCTACAAGCATCCGTTAGTAGTTGAGACTAATTGTGACTGACCTGGAATAATTTGACTTCTAGCATCAAGGGGAAGAATTTGGTCTAAGTTCCCAAGATTAATTTCATTTACTATAGCGTCGCTAATCTGTTGTTCTGTAAAATTAGGATTATCGTCGGCAATCCTTTGGCCGTCTTCGTTATTATTTAGATCCATTTGTTCATCTAGTTCAGGATTTCCAATTATTACGCACTCGTGAGCAATTCCAAATAGGTTAGCTATTCCCCTTCCACAAGAGCGCGTATGCGAATGGGGTTACGAAAGCACATAGCAATGGAACTAACGTGTATTTGATGTCCATTCTAAGTAAATTAACTACTCACATTCGACAAGTATTCCACTTTAGTGCAACGAGAGGCATTTTCCCACAAGGTTCGTAATCAAACCCTACGCTAAAAAATCAAGATACTTACGCAGAGAATGTAGTAGTCTTTCGTAGATGAAGCTTTGGAATACTGATATATCGCCCGTTAGCTGAGCTCGTTCTAGATAATCGATATAGTCAGGTCTGTCTTCAGGATGAATAATAATTGGCGGATAGCCACCTCGCATGAGTAGTAGGTTCATCAAAAGTCGCGCTGTACGTCCATTTCCATCAGAGAATGGATGGATGGTAACCAAGTCTATATGAGCCTTTACGGCATTTTCGGGAGTTGGTTTAGCCTCAGAGAGCCATGTACCAAAAGCACTCATAAGGGGAGCTATTTTCTCTGGGGAAGGCAAAACCAATAAAGAACCACTAATCCTACGCTCATACTTGCTGTATTGTCCTGCTTCTCCATTTTGTGTACGAGCTACAACAAGTCGGTGTATGTCTCGCACATCTGCTTCGTTGATGGGCCTTGGATCTGCTACAAGATTTCTAACAAACTTTAAGGCTTCGAAGTGATCGACAGCTTCTTCGTGATCCTTAAGGGGCTTACCTCTGACAGTGATGCCTTTTTCGATGACGATAGCCGTTTCAGAACGTGTTAGGGTGTTTCCTTCAATGGCGTTAGAAGTGTACGTAAGCTCAACATCGTACCAGTCCTCAAGATTTTTAAGGGCCTCGCCGTGCAAGGGCCTAAGCACATCGAGTTGCCGCTTTAACTCGTCTATGTTTTGAAGAGGTGAAGACATATTTTAGGTTCGTCGTTGGAATCTATAGATGCAAAAATCACTAGAAGTGGTTATCAAGATAATTAAAGTAGTCGAACTGCTGCACTTTTCCTAATTGTTACATATTCTCTTCAGTAGGAGGCCTTGTTCGTTAAAGCCCGTAAGCTGGCATAGCATGGTTTGCATAGCGGAGGTACGGATCATGAAGACCGCAGGATTGTGTTGGAGCTGTTGTAAACTGAGTTGGGCTATGCGTTAGGATAAAACGTTAAAAAGTAGGCTTATACTCTGTTGAGTAAAACCACAACAAGTCCAAATGAAACTATCATCCAAACTGTTACCAATAACTTGTGCTTAAGCGTGAGTTTTTGATCTGAAATAGCAAATGATAATATGACGAGATTTAAAATTAGTGTTATGAAGGCTGCGAATCCAAATAATGGCATCAAAATCCAGAGTACTGGTGGTACTAAGTAATAAAATAATTTTCGCATCTACCTGAATTATTAGTCTATCTACTAATGGCTTAAGAAGTATATAACACCTTCAAACAAGCCAACACAACTACCACAACCAGCACCGCATACGCCACCTGATTCACCTTAGGAGATCGCACTGCAAAGCGTGTAGTAAAGAATGCCCCGACCGCTTGTCCGACTGCCATGAGTATTCCATATGGCCAGTGCACTTGTCCAGCAGCAACAAACGCGATGAGCAGAATTGGCGTATAGAGCATGACGACCACTATCTTGTAGACATTGGCCTCTGCGAGAGACATACCTCCACCTAAGACAGCAAGTCCTAGAAAAAGTGGCCCAAAACCCATTTGAATAAAGCCACCGTAGAAACCAGCTGCAAGTCCGCCGATGATCAGCAGCCATGTAGGCCATTGCGGTTCGGTTGCTTCTTTGGAAAGCCAGCGTTTGGGTTTGATAAGGACGACAACGAGAAGTAATACAAGGAGCCACCTGAAGACGGTTTTAAACTCTTCATTGCTCACTTGGGTCGCCACAAGACCACCGAGAATTCCTCCAAGGCCAACAGGAATGAGCAAAACTGCACCGCGACGCCAGTCTATTCTGCCGTTGCGCCAATATTCAAGGAATGAAGTACCCGATTGGGCAAGTGTACCGATGCGGTTTGTACCGTTTGCAATTAGGGGAGGTAGTCCCATTGCTTCAGTAAGTATCGTCAGTGTTATGGCCGAGCCACTGCCCGCTAGCGTATTGATAAATCCAGCAAGCGCGCCACCAGCAAGCGCAAGTAGGATAATAGGCCAGCCTAGCTCCGCGACTGACATAGCTCAACGAGTACTCCACCCGCACTTTTAGGATGAACGAAGCAGACGAGTTTGTTATCTGCACCAATAGTTGGCTCTTCACTTAAGAGGCGGAATCCTTCTTTGCGAAGACGCTCCATTTCGGCATGGATGTCTTTGACTTCAAAGGCGACGTGGTGGATGCCTTCACCCCGCTTTTCGATGTATTTGGCGATTGGAGAATCTGGTCGTGTCGCCTCTAATAGTTCCACCTTTGATTCACCTGCCATAAAGAAGAGTGTGGTGACGCCTTGGTCTTCTACGACTTCTTCTTTGTAAGGAGCTACGTTGAGTAGTTTTGTGTAGAGCTTGCGTGCTGCAGTCAAGTCGGATACGGCGATGCCTAGGTGTTCGAGGTGCATGGGGGTAAGGTACTGAGATCTGGGATGTGGAATTTGAGACCTGATGTGCCTTCCGTCTATACTTATTGTTTTAGGGGAGACCTGACAGGGGTTGGCGCTTGCGCAACAGCGCCCTAGAAGCCTATCTGGCAGCTTAGCGGTTTCACATCCCAAATCCTAAGTACTGGCAGGCTTGCTTGCCTACAGGATGTTGTGCTCTTCTTACCTTTTCTTTCAGACGAAAGAAACAAAGTCTCTCTTGCATGTGGCGACTTCCTAACTCGCTTTGGAGATTTCACTTGCTCTTGGGCTTGTGCGCTAGCATCATTTGCGCTTTGCTCTTCGACTGCGGGTAGTACGATAAGCTTATTGTTGTGCGGAAAGCAGCTTGATATAGATGCATTGCTTAATCATTTTCTGCGGCAGTCGGGCGTTAGTGTAGCTCAGGCAGGAGGAAGCCTACGCGAGTGTGCGTTGCTCTTTGAGTTGGAGTTCGATCTTTAGGTTCATTTCCACTATTCCCAGGCGTGACGGCCTTGCTCTAAACCAGAATCTATGCGCAACAGCGCCCACGTTAGCTATCTCACAGCAGAGCGATCCCACATCCCAAATCCTAAGTACCGGCAAGCTTGCTTGCCTACAAACTCTTCGTTCTTCCCCCATCAACAGGAAGATTAATCCCGTTGATGTACGACGCTGCAGGACTTGCTAAGAAAGCAATCGCCGTTGCCGTTTCTGAAGGCTCCGCAAAACGACCAGCAGGAACACCAGACTTCATGCCTTCAGCGATTTGGTCGGTGGTTTTGCCTTGAGCAGAGGCACGGGCTTCGATAATTTCGTTAAGACGACCGGTATTGGTAAATCCAGGAAGGACATTATTAACCGTAACGCCACTAGCGCCGAGTTCTCCCGCTAGTGTTTTGGCCCAATTCCCCATAGCAGCGCGGATAGTGTTGCTGACGCCTAGACCAGGAATTGGTTGTTTTACGGAAGTAGAAATTACATTGATGATGCGACCATACTCGGCAGCTTGCATGCCTGGAAGTACTTCTTGAAGAATCGTCTGCGCGGCCAAGATGTGTTGACGAAAAGCAGCTTCTAATTCACTGACACCAGCCTTGTGTAACGGTCCTCCTTTAGGCCCGCCAGTATTGTTGATCCAGATGTGAATGGGACGAGACTTCGCCGCCATTTTCACTTTAAGCCCTAAGGATTCCAGTTCTAATTGATCTGCCACGAGCATCGCATGCTTCTGCCCACCATGATCGGTGAGTTCAGCCATAACGGTTGCAAGTGTTTCGGGTGTACGGCCGAGTAGCGTACAATCAGCCCCTGCTTCAGCGAGGGCAAAGGCAGTAGCGCGGCCAATACCGCGGCTTGCTCCTCCGATGAGGGCGTGGCGGCCAGATAAAAGAAGATTGGACATGGGCACAAAACTAAGAGTCCGTATGTTAAATTTAGTTCGGCTAAAAATTGGTAAATCTTGCCCCGTTTTATCGTTAAAAATGCTCGATTTAGCTAGCTAAATCTTGCGCTTTTTGCCTTAAACGGATCAGAGATTTCCTCAATTTCGCCAGACCGAAACTCATCATACAGGCTCTTTCAGCGCCTCTCAGTTTTTAACGAAGAGGCGCTGAAACTATCTTATGATATCCGACGATTAATTCTCGCGAATCGTATCTGGAGCTTCAAGCAACTTGAAGAACTGATCGAGCTTTGGTGTGAGAATGATCTCTGTACGACGGTTCATTGCACGACCTTCCGGAGTAGAGTTGTCTGCTTTCGGAGAAAACTCGCCTCGAGCGGCTGCACTTAGGCGACCTGGGGCAACACCGTAGTTCGTTGTAAGCATCTTGGCCACCGCTTGTGCTCGTGCACCTGAAAGGGCCCAATTGTCTGGGAACTTCGCTGATGAAATGGGCACATTGTCCGTATGACCTTCGATAGTGACTTCTAGATCTTGGTTGTCCTTAACAACACGCGCTACTTTAGAGAGCACTTCGCCTGCTCGTGCTCCGATATCTGCCTGACCGCTTTGGAAAAGCAGCTTATCACTAATTGAGACGAAGACTTTGGTTCCTTTCACTTCAACGTCGATGTCCTCATCGTTGAGGTTTTCAAGGCTCTTTTTGAGGTTGTAGACAAGTGCAACGTTGGTAGAATCCTTGACTCGGATGACGCGATTGAGCTTATCAATCTGGCCAGATTGCTTATTGATTTTTTCCAATGACGCTTGGATAGACTTTGCTTCGGCAGCGGAGGTTACCTGGTTGGCAGCCATGTTGTCGAGCAGCTTCTGGTTGGTAGTGTTTAAGGCACCCATTTGCTCAGACAGCGTCTCTGCGCGGGCCTTCTCTCGGGCAAGCTCTGCCTCCTTGTTGCGAAGCGTTGAGTTGAGGCGTTCGTTATCTGCTGTACGACCGCTTTGTAGATCTTTAATACGCTGCATTGCTTCTTCAAGCGCTAGATCTGTTTTTGATTTTTGACCCTGTAAATCGACAAATTTCTTTTTGCTTACACACGAAGGCAAAGCAATAATGGAGACGAGGGCGAGAATGAGAAAAAGGTTAGACTTCATGAAGTTGGTGTTTCTAGTTGCGAAAGTAAACAAATGCGAAGTTTTTAAAATATGTCAACAGGACAGAAGATTGACGAAAGGAACATAAACGCTAATTCATGATAGAAAATTGGACAAAAATCAAGTTACGTCTAGAGATTCTAAGTCTCTGCCAACGCAGCAATACACGCTTCGCGTTGTTGCCAGGCTTGTCCTAGTAAGACACCGGGGCTTTCGCTTCGGAGCCAATCGCTCATCCACTTCCGATGAATTTCTTTCTTCTGCGCAAGTTCTTTCAGCGAGATCGTTTTCTCTTTTTCGACAGCTGATCGTAAATCGCTTATATGTAATCCAGGCTTAGTTACATCAATTAATTCATCGCCCCAACGGATGTAAGTATGGAGTTCAGGTATGATAAAAAGCGGCCCAGCATCCATTGCCTTTGCTATTCCAGGTGTATTCCTGGCTGTCATTTGAAACAAGCAAAGGACGAGCTCCACATCAGCTTGGCCCTGTTCATTAGCGAGAGCCTTTAGTACACCGTGTTTTGAGCTACAGGTACCACATCGTTCGATCAAGACCGCAGCTGAGGTTTTGCCGGCGCTAGTCCCATAGGATTGCGAGGAAGGCCGCCGATAAGGCAGGTGTAAGAGGTGTTCACAAACATCCCGGAAGGTTTTCAATCCAAGTTTTAGCGAAAGCCCGCTAATTATTCCTTGCGCCTGAATCGTAAAGTCTTTTTGCACGGAAGGAAGGTACAGCATGATTCAACTAAGACTCTTACATTCGCAGCTCAATGAGAAACAAGCAATTCATACAGCGAATTATATGCGCAGCTACTCGCTGCCGATAACTCCTCTATGCATTGCATTGTGAGAAGCTTCGGTAGGACATGACTATCGAAGCTTTTTTTTTGACGCATAATATTTGACCATGAGCAAGTACCCCGAATATTCCAAGCTAGATCTTCCTACGCTCGATAAAGAGATGTTGGCGCATTGGGCTTCTGCAAACACTTTCGAAAAGTCGATAGCAGAGCGTCCGGCCAACAAGCCTTGGGTATTTTATGAGGGACCGCCGAGTGCAAACGGTAAGCCGGGCATTCACCACGTGATGGCGCGTACGGTAAAGGATCTATTTTGCCGGTACCACACCATGCTTGGGTATCGCGTTGAGCGCAAAGGCGGCTGGGATACGCACGGTCTTCCGGTTGAGCTTAAAGTCGAGTCTGAACTGGGCATCACCAAGGATGATATCGGCAAAAGCATCAGCGTTGAGGAGTACAATGCGAAGTGCCGCGAGACGGTGATGAAGTTTAAAAAGGAATGGGATGACCTCACGGTGAAGATGGGCTACTGGGTAGACCTGGAAAAGCCATATGTCACCTACGAGAACGAGTATATCGAAAGTGTTTGGTGGCTGCTTAGTCAGCTATACAAGAAGGATTTGATGTACAAGGGCTACACGGTGCAGCCATTTTCTCCTGCTGCGGGCACTGGTTTGAGTAGTCACGAGCTCAACATGCCAGGTGCGTATAAGGAAGTAAAAGATACGACTGTAGTTGGCCTTTGGAAGCTTTCGCCAAAACAAGAAGTAGCCTTACCCGCCGCACTTGCTGCGGCAGGTGGACAGGTACTCGTGAGTGCTTGGACGACCACGCCATGGACCTTGCCTTCGAATACTGGACTGACGGTTGGGCCAAAAATCCAATACGTCGTTGTGAAAACCAACAACCCTTACACGCAAGAAGAGCAACACATCGTGATTGCTGCCGACTTGGTGTCGAAGTGGTTTGGCGGAAAGAATCAGCCGGAAGTGCTCGAGCAATCAGCACCTTTCACAGGAAGTGAATTGGTCGGCTTGCGCTACGAGCCAATTTTCGACTTTGGCAATCCGATCGAACCGATTGGCGATGCAAAAGATGGATTTAAAATCATCCCTGGCGACTTTGTCACAACTGCCGATGGTACGGGTATCGTTCACACAGCCCCAAGCTTTGGTGCCGATGACCGTCGGGTAGGTGTAGCTGCAGGATTGGGTGCATTGACACTTGTCGACGAGCAAGGAAAATTTAAGGATAACGTAGGTCCGTTTTCTGGTCGATACGTGAAAAACTATCGTGATGAAAAAGACTACGTGGATGTCAACATTGATCTCTCTGTAGACTTGAAGCTGCGAAGTCAGGCACTCAACGTGTCAAAGTATGAGCACAACTATCCGCACTGCTGGCGTACAGATAAGCCTGTACTTTACTACCCACTTGACTCTTGGTTTATCAAAGCTTCTTCTGTGCGCGAGCGCATGATGGAGCTTAACGATACCATCAACTGGAAACCAGAAAGTACAGGAACGAAGCGTTTCGGTAATTGGCTAGAGAATGTGCAAGATTGGAACTTGAGTCGTTCGCGCTATTGGGGTATCCCATTGCCGATCTGGAGAAGTGAGGATGGAGAGGAAGAAATCTGCATCGGCAGTATCGAGGAGTTGAGCAAGGAGATCGAGATTGCGAATACGCAATTGTTCTTGACCCAGGAGGTGCCTAAAGATCTTCACCGTCCGTACATCGACGATGTGATTCTTTTCAAAAATGGAAAGCGCTTAGTTCGTGAGGCAGATTTGATTGACGTCTGGTTTGATTCAGGCTCGATGCCGTATGCTCAGTGGCACTACCCGTTTGAAAACAAGGAAAAATTCGATAGCAACTACCCAGCAAACTTTATCGCTGAGGGGGTTGACCAGACGCGTGGATGGTTCTATACCCTGCATGCAATTGGCACCATGGTGTTCGATTCTGTCGCCTACAAGAATGTCGTTTCGAACGGACTCGTACTTGATAAGGAAGGTCAAAAAATGTCCAAACGATTGGGCAACGCCGTTGATCCATTCATCACCATCGACAAGTATGGTGCTGATGCTACGCGTTGGTATATGCTGACCAATGCAGCACCTTGGGACAACCTCAAGTTTGATGAAAAAGGAATCGAAGAAGTTCGTCGCAAGTTCTTCGGCACGCTTTACAATACGTACGGCTTTTTCTCTCTTTATGCCAACGTGGATGGCTGGGACGGCAGCGATGCAGCAGAATCTCATACAGACATAGACCGATGGTTGCTCTCGCGCATGAATTCGCTACTCCGTGACGTAAAAGCAGCTTATGAAGCGTTTGAGCCGATGACGGCTGGGCGCTTGGTACAAAGTTTCGTGACCGATCAACTTTCAAATTGGTATGTCCGCCTCAACCGTAAGCGTTTCTGGCGTGGAGAGTTGACCGACGACAAGAAAGCAGCATACTATGTGCTGAAGCAGGCCTTAGGTCTAACTGCTCAACTCATGGCACCGATTGCTCCTTTCTATGCAGACCGTTTGTATCGAGATCTAGGTTTTGGCGAAAGCGTACACTTAAGTCTTTTACCTGAAGTAGATACTTCCCTCATTGATGAGTCATTAGAGCAACGGATGGATTATGCCCAGCGCATTTCTTCGCTTGGTTTCAGCTTACGCAAAACAGGCGATCGTCGTGTACGTCAGCCGCTGGCGAAGTTGCTTTTACCTGTTCTTGATGCAGATTTTGAGAAGCAAGTGAAGCAGGTGGAAGGTCTAATCCTCCAAGAGCTGAACGTGAAGGAAACTGAATATGTGAGTGGTGATGCGCTATCTAAAACGATCAAGCCGAACTTCCGTGTGCTAGGTAAAAAAGTGGGTAAGCAGATGAAAGCTGCAGCCTCGATCATCAATCAACTCGAAGCTGATGCGATCTCAAACCTTGAGAGCACGGGGGAACATACTATTGACCTTGAAGGCACGCCATTTACTTTGACAAGAGAAGACGTTGACATCGCTGCGAAAGACATCCCAGGATGGAGTATTGCCAGTGATGGTGCCTTGACGGTTGCCCTTGATTTGACCTTAACTCCCGAATTAGAAATGGAGGGACTTGCGCGTGAGCTCGTGAATCGAATCCAGAACTTGCGTAAGGATGCAGGTCTCGAAGTAACTGATCGAATCCGCGTGTCTCTTTCAGAAAATGAAAAAGTAGCTGGAGCTTTAAGCGCACACGAAAGTTATATCGCTTCTGAGGTACTTGCTGATTCAGTAACACTTGAAGCTGGTGTACTTGGTACAGCTACTGACCTAGGGAGTGACGTCGGCGAGGTGCACATAAAGTTAGAGAGCGTTTAAATCTTAAAACAGCTCGATACCTTGACTACTCCCCTAACAAAAAAACACCTTTACAGACCTGCTTAACTGCAGACTGTAAAGGTGTTTATTCGCGCCTTTTGCTCATTGCAAGAGGACTATGATAAGGCTAGGCCCTAAATTTAATTGTCGCTTAGATTGTTGGATCTATGGTTTTGAGGAAAACCTTTGTTTGTCTCTCAAATTTCTTCCAGTTTCCATCTTCAATGCTTCCAAGCTTATCAAAGTTTGCTTGAAGCTTATCACCCATTTCTTTAAGCTTGTTGTACTGATCTTGCATTTGATTCTTAGCATCTCCTGCTGCAGTAGTGCTCATTTTTTCCTCTAGTACTTTCATACGGATGTCGAGGTTACTCGCTGCTGCTACCATTTTCTCGTGCAGGCCGCTAGTCTTGTCATCAAGCTTAAAGTTTACGTCTCGCACACCAAAGCGTGCTTTGTCAGTAGCACTAGCAACTGCATTGCCTGCGTTCGTTGCTACTTCGGACAATTTGTTTCCAGCCTCATCCATTGCACCAGCTGCACTGTTTGCTACGTCGGTCATTTTGTCGCCAGCCTTGTCCATTGCTCCAGCTGCCGCATCGGTCATCTTATCACCAGCTTTTTCCATTGCTCCAGCTGCGCTGCTTGCTGCATTCGACATTTTGTCGCCTGCTTTATCCATCGCCTCTGTTGCAGCACTTTCCGCTGCTCCGCTTGCCTTGTCATTGTTGCATGACATCACTGATAAGCCTGCAAAAAGAGCAAGGCCTGAGAGTGTAATTGTTGTAAGTTTCATGTCTGTGTGTTTTAGTCTTCGGACACGAACATCGTCATTTTTTCATGAATCGCGCCTTAAAGAGGGAAGACATTCGACAAAAAACGCTACGAATAGCTCTGACTTCTAAGTTTTTAGCCTACGCCAGGACGAGTATTGGCGCATTAGTACAGGGTCGCACAAAACCTAGGCTCCTTCATCGCTTAGACAAAAAATCCCAAAGTCAATCATTGTAAAAGTTTAACTACTCCGGTGCGTTGAGTCTAAATCCAACGCCATGCACGTTCTCAATACTCACGCGCTCATCAGCACGCAGGTACTTACGTAAGCGCGAAATGAACACATCCATTGATCGTCCAAGGAAGTAGTCATCGCTTCCCCAAATCTTGATGAGAATATCGGATCTTTTGAGTACTCGATTGGGACTGCGCGCGAAGAGAGCCAAGAGATCTAACTCACGTTGCGTTAAACGACGAGGTTCTCCTTTTTCAATGGTGTCTGTGAGCTCAAGGTTAGCCATGTCGACAGAGAATCGACCAACGCTTAGTTCTTCTGGTGGACGCTCAGCTAAGTGTCGACGACGCAAGAATATATCAACTTTCAAAACAAGCTCTTCAATGTTGAAAGGCTTGGTGAGGTAGTCATCTGCACCAATTCGGAGTCCTCTGAGGCGATCTTCCTTGAGACTTTTAGCACTCAGGAAGAGCACAGGTACCTCTGCATCGCGCTCTCGGATTGCTTCGGCAACAGCAAAGCCGTCAACTCCTGGAAGCATTACATCTAAGATGGCAATGTCGAACTCTAGTCCGTCCTCGATTTGCTTTTTTGCCTCTGCCCCGTCTGCAATACCTATGACAGTATAGCCAGCGATTTCGAGGTTGTCTTGTGTAACGAAACGAAGACTTTCATCGTCCTCTACGTAAAGAAGGCGTGGGTTCATACTTGTGTCCATGCTGGTGCTTTATCAGGTCCGAAGATGCGCAATATCAGCTTTCGCCAAAACGAATCTTGCATATTCCTATCAGGAATGTCTATTCTAAATGCCGAACCTACTGTTCTGGCCTCGTCTAAAGTAAGTTCATAGCCGTGTGCTTTGCAAATGCCATTCACGTAAAAAAGGCCTAATCCAAAGCCCTTTACATCGTGAACATTACCTGTAGGCACTCGGTAAAATTTCTCAAAAACCTTGCTTTGATGTTCTGCCGGAATTCCAACACCGTTATCAGAGATAACGAGACGGGTGTTACCAGGAATCCGCTGAGTAGTTACCGAAATTTCTGGTGCTCCGGGCGAATACTTCACTGCATTGTCTAAAAGTGCTGAAAGTGCGCTTGAGAGATGAAGTTTATCTGCAAGTAATTCGCGATCTGGAGCAACCAAGTCGAGAGTAAAAGTCCCGCCCGCTTCTTCTGTTTTTGCCCGTGCTCCAGAAATGACCTCTTCGATTATTTCATTAAGTTCTGTTGGCTCGCGTTGTAAGCGGAATCGATTTCTTTCAATTTTGGCTAATTGCAAGACTTTCTCGACCTGATTAGTCAGTCGCTCATTCTGGCTTTCCACGATTTCTGCATAGCGCAGAAGCCTGGTATCAGCCCGCACAGGTTCAGCTCGTGCCAACACACCAGAAGCAACTTTGATTGTCGAAAGCGGTGTCTTGAATTCGTGCGTCATGTTGTTGATGAAGTCTTTTTGCATCTCTGACAGCTGTTGCTGCCGCACAAGCACCCAAGAAGCGTACACGAAAAACAATATCGTAATCAACAACACTGCGCCCAATGCCCCAACTGTACCAAGTGAGTTAAGTAGGCTAGTCTTATGGTCTGGAAAGCGGACACCGAAGTAGTAGATGTACTCGTCATAGGTCGCTAACTCAGGTCTTGATCGTCCAAGCGTATCTGTATTAGCTTCATAACTAACGTACTCCCCATAGACCATTTTGTCTGTGTAGCAATCGTAAATTCCGTACTCGAAGTCTTCGTTAAGTCCAACAGCTTCTAGTTCGCGTTGCAGCAAAAACTCTAAGTTTCCAGCATCTATTACTGAGTTTAGGTTGACGACATAGTAGTTATTCGAAATGCGGTTGATCAATGCGACATCAGGAACTTGGCTTTGACTGAGTTCCTCGAATCCATCTGCCACGCCCAATAAAGCTACTTGAACCTGTTGCTGAAACTCCTGATCCTTAAGCTTATAAGCAGACCAGAGGTAATATCCCTGAAGTGCGAATGCTGCAAGGATCGCAATGATTCCAAGCAGAACGACTTGATAAAGGGAACGTTTGCGCATTTAGTTGATCTAGTTTGTCGCTTGAATGTAGTGTAAAAGCTTTACCACAGTTATACAGCCCGTATGTTTGAGGTGTGAAGAGAAGTGGGACTGGACCTACAAAATTGTTGTTTTGGCGAAAGCCCCGTTGCTTAGCGTGGCCGATCTCCCTATACACAGATCCTAAGTGTCTTAGCGTTAACGTTTCTTCAAGATGGGTGGTTCTCTGTTTACTCTTAACGGTAAACTACCTAACCGCGGTACAATCAACTTTCGCTCAGGTAGGAAGTCCATTCGATCTAGCACCAAGGTTGGACACCACCGAGGTTTTCATTCCAGCAGCTCAGCTTCCGCCAAGCCGGGTTACTACTCAGCCAGAACCACTAGAAAAACGTAATCCTTTTGATTTAGCACGTGCGGAAAATCAATCAAAAGAAACCGTTGTTCGCACTACACCTAAAGTCAATCTGCCTTTGATCAAAGGTTTGGGTGAAGAGGACAAGCTTAGCATGAGTAGAGGATCTTTTAACACCATACTCGGCTTTTCACTTCTTTTCCTGCTAGCGCTTGCTTTCGTTTGGCAAGGAGGGCCGTTACGTAAAATGTTGGGCGCTTCAATGAACTCGAATATGCTAAGCCAGATTCAGCGAGAACAGCGAAAGTTTGGTTACTTCTTTTGGGCAACTCTTGGCTTGGTCAACTTGGGGAGTTTTTTGTTTGTGGCAGCACGTCACTTGCACCCGTCTATGCTGAATTATTCATGGAGAACACTAGGATGGTTTGTACTTGGTGCTATTGGATTGACGGCCTTAAAGTTGCTTGCCCTGCAAGTGATGAAAGCCATTTTCCCACTTGAAAAACCGATCAGACATTACCAAATGCTCATCTTAGTGTTTGCAGGCATTATTGGTTTATGTCTATTCCCTCTCCTTATTCTCGTATGCTTTAGCGCTCCTAGTATCGCCAGCACTATAGCGTATGCGGGCCTTGGGGTAGCTGGACTTGGATACTTAATCAGGACACTGAGGGGTCTAGGAGATTCGACTAGATATATATTTGGCTTTCCTATTCACTTTCTATTGTACCTTTGCGGCCTCGAAATAGGCCCGTTGGCAGTAGCCCTTAAACTGCTGACGTCCTGATTGTTGAGACTAAGAGCAACTCCATGGACGATCAAAAAGGTACTACAGCGAACGTAGATCGACCAATTAAGACTATCCTAATCTCTCAGCCTAAGCCTGAAAGAAGCCCATATTTCGACTTAGAAAAGAAGTGGGGAATTAAGATTGATTGGCGACCATTCATACACGTAGAAGGTCTTTCTGGTAAGGAGTTTCGTAAGCAACGCATTTACCTCGAAGAGTACACCGCTATCATCTTCACCAGCCGTGGAGCAATTGACCACTTTTTCCGCATTGCAGAAGAGACTCGTTTTTCGGTAAGCGATGACATGCGCTATTTCTGTATTTCAGAGGCCGTATCGAATTACCTTCAGAAGTTTATCAACTACCGAAAGCGTAAGGTATTTGTAGGCGCAAAAACGGTTGAAGATTTCAAGCCGGTGCTTCTCAAAGCAAAGTCAAAAGACAAGTTTTTGCTTCCTTGCTCGAACTTAGGAAAGAAGAATCTCACTGCCTTTCTTGACGAAAAGGAATTCGACTGGACCGAGTCGATGATGTACCGCACTGTTGCGAGTGATCTAAGCGATCTCACCGAAGTGTTCTACGATGTGCTTGTATTTTTCAGTCCATTAGGAATTACTTCTCTTTACGAAAACTTCCCTACGTGGGAGCAAAAGGAAACGCGCTTAGCCATCTTTGGCAATACCACCAAAGCAGCCGTTGACGCAAAAGGTCTTACTGTCAATATTCCGGCACCATCGCCAGAGGCTCCAAGTATGCCGATGGCCATCGAGAAGTATCTCGAAAAAGTGAACAAGCGAAAACGTCGCTAACTAGCTTTCCTACTTCATGTACTTTGGGCCGATGGAAAATCGTCTAGCCTATCGACTCACTGCAGGTTCACGTGCAGACCTCATTGCGCGTGAAGAATCATTGGCAGGTCCTGCTCCTAATGAAATTCAGGTGGAAGTCAAAGCGATTGGACTCAACTTCGCGGATGTATTTAGTGTCTGGGGTTTGTACTCGGCAACACCCAAAAGGGCCTTTGTGCCAGGTTTAGAATTTGCCGGTAATGTAGTAGCTGTTGGTAACGAAGTACGCAGTCAATCGGTTGGTGACAAGGTATATGGAGTTACCCGATTTGGCGCTTACACCACTGCGCTCAATATAGATTCTCGCTATGCATTTAGCCTACCTGATGGCTGGACGTATGCAGAGGGAGCAGCCTATCCTGTGCAGGCATTGACGGCTTACTATGGACTCTGTTTCCTTGGAAATATGCAAGCCGATCATCGGGTACTTGTCCATTCGGCAGCTGGGGGTGTAGGTGTTTGGGCTGGACGCATTTGTCGCCACTTCGGTGCTACTGCAATTGGGACTGTTGGGCGTGAAGAGAAGGTAGCTTTCGCCAAAACCCAAGGCTATGACAAGGTACTTGTACGTGGTGACTTAGCCACATTGAAAAGTCGATTGTCGGCGGCAAGTGAGGTAGATTTTAGCGAAAGCGAAAAAAATAAACCGGGCTATAATTTAGTAATGGAACCAACAGGTGGACAGGTGCAAAAAGACAGTTTCTCCTTGCTACTACCTGAAGGAAGAATGATCGTATACGGGTCTGCTCATTTTGCGGACAAGAGTGCAAAGCCGAACAAACTCAAGTTACTTTGGAAGTTCCTGAAACGACCGAAGCTCGATCCACAGGCGATGATTGC
>CALDTK010000015.1 GCA_937924035.1 uncultured Saprospiraceae bacterium
CCAAACAGGCCATAATCCTAATTAACTTCACCCTACAATTTTCGACATGCCCCTCTTAAACCCCCGCCCAGATCGCTTCTTTCTACTCGCCGGACCGTGCGCCATCGAATCTGAAGAAGTGTTGCTCGCTACCGCCGAGCCGCTCGTTGAACTGTGCGCTGAACTTGACATCCCACTCGTTTTTAAGTCAAGCTTTCGCAAAGCCAATCGTACGGCTTTGAGCTCATTCACGGGCATCGGTGATGAACAAGCACTTGAGCTTCTCGCCAAAACAGGGCAGCGGTTCAACGTTCCTACCGTGACCGATATTCATGCTGATGAAGATGCAGCTATGGCGGCTCAATACGTTGATGTACTTCAAATCCCAGCGTTTCTTTGTCGACAGACTTCTCTTCTCCTCGCCGCAGGAAAAACAGGTCTACCCGTCAACATCAAAAAAGGACAGTTTCTTAGTCCTGAAGCTATGCGCTTCGCGGCTGAAAAAGTGGCTAGTGTGAAAGGAAGCGAAGTATGGCTCACCGAACGAGGAACCACTTTTGGGTATCAAGACCTCGTCGTTGATTTTCGAGGCATTCCAACCATGAAAGCCACTGGAAACCCAGTAGTCATGGATTGTACCCACAGCCTTCAACAACCCAATCAGCCTAGTGGTGTGACAGGTGGAAGAGCTGAATTGATCGAGACCATCGCACGAGCAGCAATAGCAACTGGGGCCGACGGACTTTTTATCGAGACACATCCAGACCCTTCAAAAGCACTCAGTGATGGAGCTAACATGCTGCCTTTGAGTAAGATGCGTGATTTGCTTACGCGTCTTGTAAAGCTTAAAAAGGTTGTCAGTCAGCTTGATTCTCAAGTTATTAACGCTTAGTTTTCAATCCGCGGACTATATTTCACGTTAAACACAGTATGCAGCTACGTCTTCTTCTCTCTTCGGCACTAGTTTTATTGGTCAGTGGGCTGTTTGCTCAGTTTTCCAAGACGGTTCATCACACCTTCGAAGCTGATAGTGCTCAAACCATATCAATCGATATTGAAGGAGAAGTCACCGTAGAAGCTTGGGAAGGAAATACAGTACTTGTAGAGACAAATATTCGTCTTTACAATGCCTCTAAAAGCCTTTTTGAGTTCATGGTCGAAAAGCAAGGACGTTATGAGGTGCTTGGAAACCTAAACGGTAACACCCTCTCTCTCTCAAGTAAAGACTCAGAAAGAAGAGTAGTTCAGACCAAAAACGGTCAGGCAAATGAAGAGGTTTACGTGACTGTCCGAATCCCGAAGAAATTTATCGGCGAAGGTTCCGGTCCTTATGTCCGCGAAGCTGAAGAAGGGCGGTAGCTTTACCCGCGTAAATATTTACGCGCATGTACAAAGAAGTCGAAGTCAAGCTCTCTCCCGATCACATCAATGATCCGGCTTCCTTAGAGCGCGTTATTGCCAAAACGGCGAAAATCCAACGCCCTTTCAGTCATAAAGTACTTAGGAAGTCTATCGATGCTCGAGGCAGAAATGCCGTTTATCGCCTACGTATTGGAGTTGCAAAAGACGAGGAGCTACCTAAGCCACCTCCTTATCGAAATTCGTACAGCACTGGAGAAGGAAGACCTAAAGTATTTATCGTAGGTGCAGGCCCCGCAGGATATTTTGCAGCCTTAGAGTGTCTAGAACAAGGTCTTTGTCCTATTGTCTTAGAAAGAGGCAAAGATGTGCGGGCTCGTCGCCGTGATTTAAAAGCAATTCAGCAGAATGGGGTAGTAAACCCACATTCAAATTACTGCTTTGGTGAGGGCGGAGCAGGAACATATTCCGATGGCAAGCTTTACACGCGAGCGCATAAACGTGGATCGATACGTAAAGTGCTACACCTGTTAGTAGAGCATGGCGCTCAAGAGGACATTCTTCAAGACGCTCACCCTCATATTGGATCTAACAAACTTCCACACATCATCGCAGCAATGCGCTCGACTATCGAAGGGTGCGGAGGTGAGGTGAGGTTCGATCAGCACGTCGTAGACATTTCTGCAGAAGAGGGTAGAGTGGTCGGTTTGACCCTTGCAAATGGATCTAAGATCGAAGTGCAACAAGTCATTTTAGCTACTGGGCACAGCGCACGAGATATCTATGAATTGTTTTCGCGAAAGCAGTGGACCCTAGAAGCCAAGCCTTTTGCACTTGGTGTTCGTATTGAGCACCCTCAGGCACTCATTGATCAACAGCAATATGGTACTTCTCCGCGTCACGAGAATCTGCCTGCGGCGAGTTACAGTTTGGCTACACAAGTTGAAGACACAGGAGTTTTTAGTTTTTGCATGTGTCCAGGGGGATTAATTGTACCAGCAGCGACTGCACCAGGCGAACTAGTAGTAAACGGAATGTCTCTATCGAGGCGCGACAGTCCTTATGCGAACAGTGGGTTTGTCACTGAAGTCAATGAAGAGGATTGGGCTGAGTTTGCAGACCAAGGGCCTTTGGCAGGTTTAGCTTATCAGAAGGCTGCAGAGCGACGGGTTTTCGAAGCTGGAGATGGAAGTCAAAAAGCACCGGCACAACTCATAGAGGATTTTATTGCTGGTCGACTTTCGTCAAAACTGAACCCGACCAGCTACATCCCTGGCGTGTACAGTGCTCCTATGCATAAACTTCTCCCGTCCCCAGTTGCGGC
>CALDTK010000016.1 GCA_937924035.1 uncultured Saprospiraceae bacterium
ATGATTGGACTGCGCATTTTTCGGCGTAAGGAAGAGCGTCGTGTGGATCGGTTGCTCAGCCAGCCGTTTCGATCGGAAAGGTTGGACAAGAATCTCTAAAGCGGTCATTCGCTCAAGTTGCGATTATGACCGGTCTGGGCACTCACCTGCCTGTAAGACGGCGCAGGTTCCGCCAGTGCTATCAGTCGGCAATACGCACCTTGCTGCCAGATGCGATAGTCTGAGCGGTTGCCAGGTATCTTTACCCCAATCCATCGATTGCCGATCGACCGGCAACGCTTTAGCGAACAACGATTAGTAGCACTCTTGGAATTGCCGAGTGCGTTCCTAGCGACTATTCCAGGTATTTGCCGAGCAGGCTCTTGCATTAGTCGTCTTAGTGCCTTACATTTATACTATAAGTAAGGAGAAAGATATGGCAGAAGCAGCAATTACGAGCAAAGGCCAAATCACAATTCCGGCCGAAATCAGGAAGCAAATGAAGCTCGGGCCTAACGATCGGGTTGTGTTCACGCTTTTGCCAAATGGTACAACTGTTATGCGTGCAAAAAATCGATCTATCTCAACACTGGCCGGTTCGATAAAATCGAAGAAAAAACGAGTTGCCATCAAAAACATGAAGATGAGCTGAAATGGCTGCGCTCGACACAAATATACTAGTCCGATATCTGGTAGCCGATGACAAGAAGCAGTTTCAGACTGCGAAGGAACTAATTGAAGGTGGCGGGTCGGATCAGACTTACTTTGTGCCGATTTCTGTGATTGTGGAGTTGGAGTGGGTTTTGCGCTCCCTGTATGACCAAAGTAAAGCTCAGAATCTGGAACTCCTCAGCAAGTTGCTTGAATCACGTGAACTGGAATTTCAAGAAGAGGCCAGTATTGAAATTGCGTTGAATCTTTATTCTGAAAACAACACTGATTTTGCAGATTGTCTGCATGTGGCGGCTGCGTTCTCGCATGATAGAGCACCGTTAATAACGTTTGATCGCAAGGCTTCTAGGTTGGATGATGCAGAGCTATTACAGTAGCTTATATTGACTTAAAACGGATGAGTTGGTCTGGAATTTACAGGAGCTAAGGTGAATTATTCCGGCAAATCCCGTCGGTCGTGTCCCGGTAGTGATCAGACCATTGTTCATAAGAGGCGTTGAGGACCGGCACATAGCGATGGGTTTTGGTCACGCCACTTTTAAGATTGTCGGGTATTGTCAGTTTCGACCATCCGCCAAAGAACTCTGCCGCTTTGACATGGGCATCGATCCAGTCGGCCTCCTTCTGTGAGGCTGATGCACAGGCAAACGTGTAGTTTGAAGCACCGAGGATGGTTCGCTAGAGGTATTTGGCTATGTGTGTACGCTTGAAAAAATAGTAGGTTTTAACAGCAGTTGGCGTGCAAGGCCAGACAGCTCCACATGGTACAGAGGGCCAAAATCGTGGTGAAAACAGTCGCGAACCGTGGAAGAGTATTTTTACTCATTACATCCGTACCGCATAACAAGTGCGTGCAGAGCGACAGCACACGCGGTGTCGCTCTGCATGAATACTCGTCCCTCGCATTTTATCATGCAATCCGCCCCCACATGCACTGCGCCTGACGCAGGCGTTATGTGGAAATATTCCGTATTCTAATACCATGGTGTGCGACTCTATAACTATTTTTGGAAACTATTGTATGAGTTTTGAATTCAAGTTCTTCGCGGTAATCATAGCCGCAACTCTTATCTCCATTGTATTCTTCCCGATAGGTGCAGTTGCTTGGCTCGTTGTATTCCTATACGTAGGCGCGCACAACAAACCAAATAATAAGGACTAGATAGGCGTCAGGGGCAATGATCAAAAGCATTAATTATCTCTTAAATACTTTCTACTGATCATTGCGTATCATTCCGCTGTATTGGGTCATTATATTATTTGGTGTTCTGTTTGTTTTGGTAAGTGTTTTCGTTGGTTTTGAAGTTCCGCATCTGGAAGTATTTTGGTATTTTGTTCCATATTCGCGGAACTATATTCTAGATCTCAAAAATGGATATATATGTCGTACCAAGATCATTGCTTAGCTAAGTCATTCTTGGAAGGCGAAGAACACTTCGGCAAAAGAAAACATCAACTCCAATTATTTATTATCAGTGGCAGCTATGCACAAGCTGATAGTGTAAATTTCCTGAAAACAAGAACTATCAATCTCAAACACTTATCACCAGAAACGGCTCATCTGGACGAATGGAGTTTTAATTCATCAGTTTCTCGCGTCACCTTCGATAAACCCGCTCATCGCAAGCCTCAATTGATCAACAACATAATATTAACAGATAGTTTTCACACAGCCTCGGCACACTCCGGCCCTACAGCATTATTGGAAGTTACAAACTATATTTGCATCAATTATTGAATTTGCAATCTGCAGCATCTAAAAAGTTACCAACTATTTCCAATATTGAAACTTTGCACTGACGAGGGTAGTGGGTTTACAGCCGTGTTTGTTACCAACTTTATTAGCCAACTACAGCTTGTACATGCTAGTTGTCGTAAACGGCCATAAGTTCAAATAAGAGGCGTGACTCAAACTCTGAACGCAGACTCTCGTTGGCTGTGAATCTGTGATTTGAGAGCGAAAATAACATTGATGGTTTTCTCCTGAAGTTCCGACACAGGGCTTGGCCTCACTTTGTTAGCATACGGGTTCATGGTTTCGATAAGATCGGATTCGACAGTACGCACGTCGTCATTGTTAAGGTCCGGAGTATCAACCCAATGTATGTAAGTAGTTCCAGATTTTCTTATAACTCGTTTCCATCCTGCTAAATACTTTTTCGCCATTCTCGGATAGTGCTTTTCACCAATTCTGAATAGCTCTTGCTCATCCAAAACGTGGTGCCACAAAAAAAAGCTCTCGTCTTTTAATTCTTCACGAATTCTTGCCTGTAGGTTTGCGGTCTTTCCAAAGCCTGCCTTTCCAAGATAGATGTTTCTCCACAATCCGTTTTTCTCATACTTTCCCCAAAGATAAAAGCCCTGTTTTTCTGCCACCTGGCTTGCAACAGCTGTCACCAATTTCCCATACTCTCTTCCCTTCTTGCTGCTGCCGTGCAGTGAACGGCCAGTAGGGTCTGCTTCCATATAGGCGTAGAGCGCCCGCAGACAAACGCTGCCTCCGTAGTACATTTGATTATTATGCATAAGCTTTCCATGGTGTACTA
>CALDTK010000017.1 GCA_937924035.1 uncultured Saprospiraceae bacterium
GGCGTTAGGTGTAAATAATCAAAGCAACACATTGGACCCAATATGTTAGATACACTTTTTGGAACAATTCTATTTCAAAGAAAGCAAGAAGGAACTGACTTATCAGGTGATCCACTACATGACTTAAAAGCTGATCTGAAAGACGTACTTTCCAAGCATGGTTTTGAATTTGAAAATTATGAATTTCTTACGTTGCCTAGTGAGCACTTTCCAATAGAACAATGTGAGAGGTGTAGTATGTTAACCTCTGGTTTTGACTTAACAGAGCTAGAAAACACAGCGGTAATTGATCGCGCTATTCAAGAAAAACTAAAACAAGGTTCTATAACAAATGGCTCTATACGTTGCTCTGAGTGTGAAGCCACCTAACAAGTCAGTGTACGCCGATAATTTACAAGCTGTCCGTTTTGCTGTGCCGCTGTCGCGCCACTTTACAGCAAAACAGCCAGCTTATAAATTGCGGGTAACTGAGGCGTTATGCCTAGAAACATATGACCAGAGAAGAATTTGAATCTAAATGTTCTGCTTTAATTGGTGAGCGAGTAGTTCGAGTCAATTACTACGAGCTTGAGTATGAGGGATTAGAGGAGCTTTGGAGTGAGCATCAAGACTTTGATTCACTTGATCATGGTCTTGATCTTGTCATGGAGTCAGGGTCTTCGTTTGGAATTACATGGGGAGGAGAATTTTTTCAATACGGTATATCGTTACACCCGCTACCACTTGATGGGCATGTGGTTAAAGGCGCTAGAATTCAAAATGTAACTGCCTCAAGCAGATGGTTAAGCTACATTGGAAAACCTATTTTAACTGTAGATTTGCAGTGGTCTTGGGTAACTATATCAGACCATCCAACTGAAAAAATATACTACCCACAAGACATGAAACTGATTTTTGAGGGAAAAAAGGAAATAGTACTGTCAGCTCTGGAAATGAGAGGTGGTAAGGCATTGCGCTTTATGGACAATATCACAGTCTTTTTTCATAAAGGTGTTTGGGAGCGCTATAGTAAGTTGGCATAACAAGCGCTTGCAGCTCGACAATTTACAAGCTGCCCGTTTTGCCATGTCGCTGCGCGCCATTGTAGGGCAAAACGAGCAGCTTATAAATTGCGACTGAAGCGAGCGTTAGGTTAAAAATACTGTCACAGTACAGTTGCCTTATCCCAGTGGTTATTGAATATCTCAAAATCTTGTTCGCCGTTTTCGAGTCGAGCTGCCTCGTCTTTATTCCAGTTATTGAGACTCCAGCCAAGAATAATGGCCATCCCACCAGAGAGCATAATAAAGCGGCGGTGGCCTGAATCCATCAGGCGAATATCAAGGTTGCTTCCAGTCTGTTGGTGGAACGCATCAATAACACCAGAGGATAGTTTATTCTTAACCTTCTTCGAAGATAAAATTCTTACCGTGTCGGCGACGTTCAGACCCAAACTAACCATAGAGCCCAAATAACTGATAGCCTTATCGTCAAAATATGGGTCATGGATACACTCTACCTTCACGTTCGCAGCAAGCGTAACAATGCTTTGTAAATTGGTGAGAGGTGTAGCTGCAGTTGTCCGTATTCGTAGTGGTGTTTTCTCAATCTCAAATCCAAGCTTTTTCGCATGCTCTGAAACAATAGCTCGCAACGCTGCCATGTTTGTCGCCCATTTTCTTGCCTGAATGGATCCATCTTTGTAACTATCAATCATCCAGCCTTTATCTTTAGCTATTGCTGGGCCGAGATTGACAGTACAATTTTCATCAAGTTCTATTATATAATGCTGAGCTTTGGCGCCTTGGTAAACTTCCCAGCCGTTTTTCAATAGCTCTTCTAAATACAAAACCACATCGTTCTCTTCAAAGCGAGCACCTGGGTACTTTTTAAAGCCGGACATTGTTTTGATGTGCTCAGTTTGATAAGTAGTTAAAGTATACACAGGTTAAGGCTATGAATAACCTAACAAGGCCATGCAGCGGGACATTTCACGCGGTGTCCATTTGTGTGAATGGTCGTACCTCCCATTTTGTCACACAAACGGACACCGCATGAAATGCCCCTGATGGCGGCGTTAGATTTCGAAATTCAAAAATCGAGAGCGTCATGTATGTTCCAGGGCTTCGTGAAAGTGCGCGGGAGCAATCATGTGGTCGTTGTAGAGTGGCTTCGTTGAGTTTATTGATGCATCAAAGGTAAGGAGCTTCTTTCCGGTCCGTGTCGTTTATAGTTCGTGGTATCAAAAAGTCTTTACCTCCAATTTACAACGAGCAGGATTAGGCGTTTAAAGTTATATTCTCAGGTAGGTTTCCCGTAGCCATCACCGTAACGTCAGTCGTTGTAGAGTGGCTTCGAGAAACAGTCATGATATATTCAGGTTTAGCGTCGTCGGTTTTTGCTCACGGTAGCTTCAAGGGGGTGTGCATATGAGTAATATCATCGCAAATCTAACAAGCCGTTGTACGCCGACAGCGCACGCGGTGTCCGTTTGTGTGCAGCTCGTACCTCGCTATTTTCGCACACAAACGGCCACCACATGCACTGCGGGTAAACGGGGCGTTATAAAACACTATGAGTATCGAACAACTTTCAATAAGAGCAAAAACATATGTTGCTGCTTGTGCGCTTGAAAAGTACTGTACAGTACTAGGAATAAAGCACGCTTCCTTAGATGAATTCTGTTCGCATATGAAGTCATTGGCTATAGCCAAGGATATTCCGTCGTGGGATTCAGAAGCTAACCAATTGGAAATTACTGGTTTGGGTGATCCATTGCCAGAGATACTAGGAAAAGAATCATTTCTACATGAAGTAACAGAGTGCGTAAGAGAAATTAGCGCAGTGAATATATATGGATCATACCGACATCTGGAAACACAATCATGCTTCAAGCGTGTTATAGATATCTGTAAACTCGAAATATCGCCGGAACAACTAAAGAAGTTTAATGAGCATTCTGCGTGTAGTAGCGGTTGGGGTGTTGCCTTGTCGGAAGAGGAATATGTGGCGTGGAGAAATGTTTTATAACAAGGCCTTCCAGAGCGACAGCGCACGCGCTGTCCGCTTGTGTGCAGCTCGTGCCTCGCTATTTTCGCACACAAGCGGCCATCACATGCACTGCGCCTGAAGGCGGCGTTATGCCTAAAAGAGACGTAGATGAAGTTTGAAGAATTAGTCAATTCCAGTGAGCCAGCTCTTGAGCTATTCGGGGCTTGCCATGATCATGTGTTCGATGAAGATAATGATGAAGAAGAATATTTAGATCGAATCGGTAAAGAGGCCAGATTGGTATATCTATTGTGGTGCTTTGATGGCGAGATACACAATGGGGGATTCGATCAATTCTTTTTCAACTCTTTAGGTAATCATAGTTCTGAGATATTAGATTATCTTAAACAGATAAATGCCACAAAATCTGCACTTTTACTAACGAAGGCAATGGAATGGTTTCCTCAGTCGAATCCATCCAGTGACAGAGAGAAGAGATGGGTTCAACTTGAAAAGTATGAGGACAATGAGTCCTTTGAAAATTCATTAAACGCGTTAGATGCAGAGTTCTATAAGTATGAAGATAATTTAGCTCAATTGCTTCACGAGTATGTCAAAGAGAATCCTAAGGCGGAAATATATGCATAACAATGCAATGAACTCGACAGCGTACCCGCTGCGCCTATGTGTGAACTGCCGTACCGTCAATTTTGTCACACATAGGCGCATCGGCTACACTGCGAGTTATTGCGGCGTTATGCGGTATAAAGAGCTAATCGTGAAATTACAGTTAATAGTTACTTTACTCTTGCTTGTGTCATGCAACTCACACCAAAGTGATTCTTCAAAAATTCCCATCTGGTTGTTGGGTACGTGGAAATCCAATGAGGGAC
>CALDTK010000018.1 GCA_937924035.1 uncultured Saprospiraceae bacterium
AAAGCTAAGCCTCCTGTTATCGAGGGTGTAGGTCGAACGACTGAAACGAAAATAGAGAGCTACGATCTCTATAAAGCAGGTAAGTCAATTGAAGAGATTTCCAAGGAGCGTGGCTTGAAAGAAACCACGATTATTGGTCACCTCGCGCACTTTGTCGTGAAAGGTGATCTTCCTATTTCCGATTTTCTAACTCCGGAAGCGATAGATGAAATTTCAGATGCAGTCGAGCAAACGAAGGACGTCGAAACGGAAAGTGGCCATGGAAGACTCTCAGCGATGTTCCAACTACTCCAGAGTAAATACGGCTTTGGCTATCTAAGGATGGTGCTCTATGGAACGGCTGGGAGTGAGGAATAGAGTAGCGATGCTTTACTTACTAAACTGCTCGAACCACAGCCTCAACTGTCTTTTTTGCACTACCTGCAAAGTAGGTGTCTCCGATCCGCATGACCGGTCTTTTTAGGAAGGTATAGTGTTCGAGGATAAGGCTTTTGTAATCTTCTTCAGTTAGCGTCTGTTTGTTCAGTTCGCGCTGGCGATAGAGCATTGCTCTACGTGAAAAGATGTCCTCATAAGTTCCTACAGATGCTGCTATGGCATCTACTTCAGCTTCGGTAAGCGGTTCTGATTTGATATCTCTCACCGACCAATCACCTACTTGTTTGACGGTTTTTAAAACACGTTGACAAGTGCTACAGGAAGGAAGTAGATAGATTGTATTCATGAGGCCAAGGTATTGAAGGCGATCTGAAATCCATCGATGTCTTCATAGTGATTCGTAGTACTATAAATGTTGATGAGCAGGAGGTTTTAACGGGGAATCAGTTAACTTACTGGGAAGTGTCTTAGCTGCTATTGAGTGTCGCTCGTTCTTGAATAGAAAACAAGAATATTCATGGCGAACTATTTGCTTGGTAATCAATAGCTTGCTTGGTAATTCTTTTCTAGAATAGCGTAGTGAGCGTCCTCTAAGTCTAACACCTATCATCATGAAGACCTTAAGCACAAAAGTAAATTCACGCACGAAGATCAAGCGAAGTGATCTTGAAAGGGTCGACCTTGAAATTTTTGAAAGTTCTGCTGATGCTTCACTTGCAGTCGCTGAGCACATCGCAAGTTTGATTCGAAGTAGGGCAGCCGAAAATGCTATGTGTGTACTCGGCTTAGCGACGGGTTCTACACCAGTAAGTGTTTACGAGCATATGGTTCGCATGCATCAGGAAGAAGGACTAAGCTTCAATAACGTAATCACCTTCAACCTTGATGAATACTACCCTGTAGATCCACGGGAACTTCAGAGTTACGTGCGCTTTATGAAGGAGCACTTATTTGATCGGGTAGACATTCCAGAGGATCAGTGGAATGTTCCAGACGGGACAATTGCACGCGATGAAGTTGAAGCTTATTGCCAAGCCTATGAGCAGCGAATAGTTGATGCTGGTGGCATTGATCTTCAATTATTAGGAATAGGTCGTACTGGTCACATTGGGTTCAATGAGCCAGGATCTGGCCGTAATTCTCGGACTCGCCTCATCTCACTAGATCACATCACAATCACTGATGCAGCTAGTGATTTCTTTGGGGAGGAAAATGTCCCTCGCAAAGCTATAACCATGGGAGTTGGCTCCATCCTCGATGCACGGGAGTTAATACTCATGGCATGGGGCGAAGGCAAAGCGCTAATCGTTAAAGAAGCAGTAGAAGGACCGTTGACCGACAGCATTCCCGCGACCTATTTGCAGGAGCATGCAAATGTGAAGGTGATTCTCGATGATGCCTCTTCTGCAAAATTGACTCGAATCGATACTCCTTGGACTATTCAGTCCGTGAAGTGGACCCAGGAGTTGACTCATAAAGCCGTTCTTTGGTTGAGTCGCACCGTTGAACTTCCACTCCTAAAGCTTACCAACCGGCACTATGCCGAACATGGTATGGGTGACTTACTGGCGCTGGAAGAAGGTGGAGCATACGATATCAACCTTAGGGTCTTTGGAGATATTCAAAAAAGTATAACGGGCTGGCCTGGAGGGAAGTTGAATTCCGATCCAAGTCGTTTCCCTGAACGTCCGCTGCCAGAGAAAAAGCGTGTTGTTATTTTCAGTCCGCATCCAGACGACGACGTCATTTCGATGGGAGGTACCTTTATACGATTAGTTGATCAAGGACATGAAGTTCATGTTGCTTATCAGACTTCAGGAAATATCGCCGTATTTGATGAAGACGTAGTGCGCTTTGCGGATTTTGCGGCGGACTACACAGAGGCATTTAACCTAGCTGGCGCTAAAACCGCTGATCTGCTCACGGGAGTACGTGAGTCTATTGCCAATAAGATTCCAGGTGAGGTTGATTCTCCAGAAGTACAAGCAATTAAGGGGCTCATCCGTCGTGGTGAGGCGAAAGCTGCTTGCCGATATGTGGGGATTCCAGACGAGCGCATGCACTTTCTCGATCTTCCGTTTTATGAAACAGGAAAGGTGAGAAAGTCTCCACTCGGGACAGCAGATATCCAAATTGTCAAGAATCTTTTGAATGAAGTTCAGCCTCATCAAGTTTTTGCAGCTGGTGATTTGTCTGACCCACATGGTACGCACCGAACCTGCTTGAATGCCGTATTCCAAGCACTGCAGGAATGCAAATCAGAATCTTGGATTGACGACTGTTGGCTTTGGCTCTATCGTGGTGCTTGGCAAGAGTGGGCGCTTCATGAAACGGATATGGCCGTGCCGATCAGTCCAGATGAATTACTCCGTAAGCGTCGTGCTATTTTCAAGCACCAGAGCCAAAAGGATCGTCCGTTGTTTCCTGGGCACGATGCCCGCGAATTCTGGCAACGAGCTGAACAGCGCAACCGAGCAACGGCAAAAGCTTATGATGATTTAGGAATGGCAGAGTACGAGGCCATTGAGGCTTTTCGTAGGTGGCACTTCTAGCTTCCCGTACTTCCAAAACCTCCCGCTCCACGAGCACTGGTCTCCAAGGTTTCAACTTCATCCCAAGCGATGATGCCATGCTTAGCGAGGACTAGCTGAGCAACACGTTCGCCTGGAGCAATTTCTTGCGGCTCAGTTGAGAGATTGATCATGGGTACGCGAAGTTCTCCTCGGTAGTCTGAATCAATTGTGCCGACAGCATTTACGCAGGTCAATCCACGTTTGATGGACAGCCCTGAGCGTGGTCGTATCTGTCCTTCGAAACCATATGGAAGCTCGATGAAGAGTCCAGTTGGAATTAGGCGACGTTCCATCGGCTGCATGGTAATCGCTTCGTCGAGATTGGCTTTTAAATCCATGCCAGCGCTTCCAGTTGTTTGGTATGCTGGTAGTGGGTGAACAGACTTGTTTACGATTTTGACATTGGTGCGCATGGGGGTAAGGTAATAGGCTAGGTTGAACCTCTAAGTTATCAATAGCAGATTTAGCGTCATCCCGCTTGAAGGCTTGATTCATCGGCCTGATGGAGAGAAAGGGGGAATTTTTAGTTCACGCAAAGACGTCCTGCGGACTCGCAAAGGGGCTAAGAGCGCAAAGCCGATATGTACAGGTAGTACGCGTGGGCCTTTATAGCGCGGGTTTTGAAGGCAAGCCTTTCTTGTTTTAGCCGCATAGCGTCCTCCCGTTGGAAGCCCTGGCGCAGACGGGCTGATCGAGGGAAAGCGGGTTGCTCTTGCTAAGTTTTTTTGGTTCTCGCCAAGACGTCATGCGGACTTGCAAAGGGGCCAAGCGTGCAAAGTCGATACGTACAGGTAGTACGCGTGGGCCTTTAGAGCGCGGGTTTTTCGGAATGATGCTAAACCGTGAGTACACTCGCCGTCACTCCCGATCCAGCACCCATTCATTGCGCCCCCATCGATTCCATTCCACTTTAGTCAAGTCGACGTTTTTGTCGAAGAGTGGATCGGGGCCTTCGCCATTAAGATAGATGCGACTAGTTTTCACATAAAGCTCCAAGTCTTCCCAGCCTTCTGCTGCGTAATGGACTTTTAATCGTTGGACAAATTGGAATAAAAAGTCAGGCTTACTCGCAAGTTGACGGCGCTGTTTGGAGGTTAAAAAAGCCTTTAGATCTACCATTTCTTCCCGGTCGGTAAGCGGGTTGTATGCCTGAAGTCTGATAGATCCTCCCTTTGATCGAAGCATCATTCGCCAGCTAAGTCGGTGGCCTTCCTCGCGCCAATTCACATCACCTGAGATGAAGTGGTGACGCAGGGGTAGTGCAAGTTGAATGATGAAGTAGCATACTATTGCTGCTGTCGCGAGGCTACTGAGTGGAATGGAGTTCTGTGTAGTGTAAGAGGACTCCGGCTTTAGGTCGGGACTTTCGTCAAAACGGCTTCCTAGGTAGCCAGCCTTTCTTGGTATTCTAAATAAAGCTTCGATGTATGATGGCTCAAAAAAGAAGACGGTAAAGGCCAACACCAGGTAAGGAAAAATGCCAATGTGAAAGACAAAGGAATTGAAAAGGTTGAAGATGATCAGCCCGATAAACGCCAGCTTTCGAGTTGGTTTCCACCACAGCAATGGAATGATCAGGCCGTCGAAGGCAATTGCTGAATACGTGATGAACCATTGAAACCAATCTTGTGCTAGAAGTGGACCTATTAACCAGTAATCCGCCTTCCCATTAAAACTCTGTCGGATGAAATCACCCTGTATCCATCCAGGATAAAACTTGGCTAACGCACCGTAAGTAAAGACGATGAGAAGTTGGGTTTTGGCGAAAGCTGTAATCCAATAGCGATGCACATACGTTGTCAGACCCCATTGCTTTGCGTCCAAAGAGAAGCGTTTGTTAGCTGGCAAGAAAGCCATCCACCAGCACAGCAAAACGGCTAGGTAGTAGTGGTTGTTATAGCTCGTTTTTTGCATGAAGTAGGCGCCGGACCAAAGAATCGCCAATGCAATCGCACTCCACCTGTACCGCCAGCCCAGCGCCACGCCGAGGGCAGCGCAACCCATAACAAAGAAGTAGCCATACATCCCATGTCCTGGCAATGGTTGCAACCAACCAAAATCCATAAAAGAGAAGGTAAACTGCGGTTCAATCAGATTTTTGTGGACCCAACCAGTCATGATTGCTCCCCAGCTTTCTGCAAGCATTAAGAGCCCAAAGCAAATGCGCCAAACCACCAGTGGAGCATTGTTGAAAGGCTGAGAGAGAAAGTGAGTTAGGGTATGCAAAGGGGAAGCGAACTAGCGAAAAAATAGTAACGTAAAAATACTTCAGGCTTATTTGATGCTGTGTTGTTTATTAGTAGACTGAAATCGAGCTTTATGCGTCTACAATACTTTTTACTTCCTGCCTTTGCAGCACTCATTTTTGCCTGTGGAGGTAAAGCGAAAGAGGTTACCTCTGAAGTCTCCCAAGCCGCTGATACTGCAACTAATGCAGATGAGTGGGAGGTGCTTTTCGACGGAAAAAATTTAGATGCTTGGCATAAGTATGGGGGAGATGATGTCGGTGAGGCTTGGACTATTGAAGATGGAATGCTACATCTTGATGCTAGTAATAAAGACGAGAACGGAGCTATAATTGGTGGAGGAGATATTGTGACCGATGAGGTTTACAATGATTACGAGCTTCAATTGGAGTGGAAAATCGGCTCTTGCGGCAATAGTGGGATCATCTACAACATCGTCGAGACAGCAGACAACGACTTTATGTGGCTAACTGGACCTGAAATGCAGGTGCTGGATAATAGCTGTCACCCGGATGCGAAGATTTATAAGCACCGTGCAGGTGACCTTTACGACATGATCGCAGCCGATAGCTTGGCAGTCAAGCCTGCAGGTGAATGGAATGCTATCCGTCTCATCGTTACAAACGAAAAGGTGGAGCATTGGATGAACGGTCAGAAAGTGGTAGAGTATGTACCAAGTGGAGATACATGGACCGCAATGGTTGCTGGATCTAAGTTTAAGGACTTCAAAGACTTTGGTAAGTCTACTTCTGGAAAGATTGGTCTTCAAGACCACAGTGATCCTGTTTGGTATCGCAATATTCGAATCCGGGAGCTGTAGGTTGAATCTCACGCCTCACGTTTTACATTGCTAACGCTGTTTGTCGCAAAGCGACCTCCGCTCTTCGCAAAGGGGCAAAGGCCGCAAAGTCGAGACGCTCAATCAAGACGCGTGGACCTTTATAGCGCTGGTCATCGAGCTACGCTCCCTTTTAGGAGCTTGGTAACATCCTGCCTTGCACTAAAACACCGGCCGTTGTGGGTTCTCGCAAAGCGACCTCCGGTCTTCGCAATGGGGCAAAGTCCGCAAAGTCGAGGCGCTCAATCAAGACGCGTGGACCTCTATAGCGCTGGTCATCTAGCTACGCTTTCTTTTCGGAGCTTGGCAACATCCTGCCTTGCACTAAACCCCGGCCGTTGTGGGTTCTCGCAAAGCGACCTCCGGTCTTCGCAAAGGAGCAAAGGCCGCAAAGTCGAGACGCTCAGGTAGTACGCGCAGTCCTTCAGAGGGTTTGGCCTTCGGCCATTCCAGAGCTGGGTGTTGTTGGCTTTCGTTTTACTTAGCGATCTCGCGCCTCACATCTCAATCCAATTCACTGCTTCACAAAATTAGCATAAGCCACTCCACCTTCTCCATCATCTCTGCGGATAAACACTGCGTAATAACCTGAAGTCAAGTTACTGATAACATCTTCTTTGAGCTCAACTTTAGCCTTGCCTTGTGTAAGTTTATGTTGATAGACCATTTGGCCAGTACTACTCTGTATAATAGTAAGGGTGCTTTGTTTTTGACTCCAGAGTTCTGGTAAGCCGAC
>CALDTK010000019.1 GCA_937924035.1 uncultured Saprospiraceae bacterium
TTCTACATGCGTATGAACGATGATGGTAAGACCGTTGCTGCTATGGATATTCTTTTCCCTGGCATCGGCGAGATCGTAGGCGGTTCACAGCGCGAAGAGCGTCTTGATATCCTACTCGAGCGCATGAAGGCGTTTGATATCCATCCTGAAGAAATGGAATGGTTCCTTGATACACGTCGTTACGGTACGTGCAAGCACGCTGGTTTCGGACTTGGATTCGAGCGTTTGGTACTCTTTGTGACAGGTATGCAGAATATCCGCGACGTAATTCCTTTCCCGAGGTATCCGGGTAGTGCGGAGTTTTAGGTGAGGTATAGAACCGTCAGATCTACTGTGATTCTAAGTTTGATGATGAGTATTCAGATTTGCGATCAGCCAAGGTTTTACGGCTGATCTGACGGTTCGAAGAAATTAAAAAAAAAGGGCCTAAAGCGCAAGCATCAGACCCTTTTTTTATGTCAAAATGGTTTCGATCAAACGACTACAGCAACAGTCTTACCTTTTACGAGTAACGCCTCGCGCTCAGGTCCTGTAGAGACAAGTGTCATTGGAACACCGAGGGTGTCCTCAATAAAAGCGATGAGGGTTTTGGCGGCAGCTGGCAACTCTTCAATGGTCTTCAACTTACTTAAGTCCGTGTTCCAACCATCGAAGTAGCGATAGATCGGCTCGATTTTGCTGCTCTCGATGTCAAATGGAAGGTCTTTAGTCTCTTTGCCATTGATAATATAGCCTGTGCAAACACCGATCTTGTCGAACGTATCTAGGATGTCAATCTTGGTGAGCGTGACTTGAGTTACGCCATTTAGTATCACTGAGTAGCGTAATTGAGGAAGATCAATCCAACCGCATCGACGCGGTCGACCCGTAGTAGCACCAAACTCACCACCGGCACGGCGGATCTCTTCACCTGTTTCGCCTTCAAGCTCGGTAGGGAAAGGTCCGCCACCAACTCGGGTACAATAGGCTTTTGAAATGCCGATTACTTCGCCAATTGACGTAGGCGGTACACCCAGACCCGTACAAACACCGGATGTGGTTGTATTGCTACTCGTTACAAAAGGATAGGTACCAAAGTCAATGTCAAGCATAGAACCTTGAGCACCTTCTGCCAAGACTTTTTTGCCTGCTGCAATCTGCTCAGAGAGGTAGTAAGCACAGTCGACACGTTGCAAGTTTGCAAGCTTGTCGATTGCTTCAAACCACGCTCGTTCTTCCCCCTCAAGGTCGAAGTCAACGTGCGGATACAGGCGAGCTAGCTCTAGGTGCTTGAGTTTGAGTGCACGATACTTTAGACGGAAATCATCAGACTCAATGTCGCCGATTCGCAAGCCATTACGGCCAGCTTTGTCCATGTACGTCGGACCTATTCCGCGAAGTGTAGAACCGATCTTTTGCTTTCCTTTCGAGGCCTCGCTGGCCGCATCAAGCATGCGGTGGCTAGGCAAAATAAGGTGAGCCTTCCGCGCAAGGAGCAACCGTTCTTGATAGTCTACCCCTGCCTCATCGAGTTGAGTAAGTTCCCCGACGAGGATTGTAGGATCGACCACCACACCGTTTCCGATGAGGTTGATTATTCCTTTGCGAAAAATACCGCTTGGTACGGTGTGTAAGACATGCTTTTTACCATTGAGGACAAGTGTGTGTCCAGCATTTGGTCCGCCCTGAAAGCGTGCAATGATGTCGTAGTTAGGGCTGAGGTAGTCGACAATTTTGCCTTTCCCTTCATCACCCCATTGTAGCCCGAGAAGGACGTCAATAGCCATGGTGTGTCGCTTAAAGCCCGAAGGTACGATACCAAGTCATTCTGACCTCAATTGTTCTACCCACCGATGTGTAGAACTGCAGCGGAGTTTTAGAACTCTGAGGGCAGTGGTATCAACAGATGGCTTTAGCTTCTCGCAGCTGTGATTAGTCTTAGAAAAGTATTCCCAATCGCAGCGTCAAACTATTGATCGTTGCCTTCGGATCATCGTTTGCTACTCGGCCTGTATAGGTATATTCTTTATCCTTGGTTGCATCTAAGAACATGCGCTGAAAGGTTAGCCCTGCAAAAAGGCGAGTGCCATCGAGAATACTATGCTCAATTCCTCCTCCAAAGCCCCAGCTGAACGCAATTGGGCTTACTTCTTTTTTGATGGATAGGTCTTCAATCTGTTCAGTAAGTCCTCCGCCAGAAAGACCTCCTTTTACATTGCTTCGAAAACCAAGCGTAAAGATTGGTGCTTCCATGAAGTAGGTGAGTGTACCAAATTCACGTGTTCTGAGTTTTAGGGAAACTGGAATTTCAATGTATTGGATGGAGTAGTCGAGTAGAACTTGATCACCCGTTGGAGCTGCAGGATTGTTGAATGGCTGGCCTTCGACGATACTTTCTGTAAAGAATTGGCCGCCGTATTGCGAAAGCATCGATCCACCCGTGTTGAAGTGAAAACCAATACCAGAAGCGATCGAGTACTTATCAGAAAAAACATACTCTGCCTGGGTGGCGAGCTTTAAACCAAGGGCTGTACCTTGATTGGTGATCCGGTTGTCGTCGGTATTCATCCAACTAACCGACGGGCTAATTTGAAGGCCGAATCGAAAATCGTTAGCATCTTGCGCGGTCACAGAAGTGCAAATAATGAGCAGCGTTGCGGAAAGGAGTGAAATCTGCTTGAGCATAGCGAGTTATAGTGTTTTGCAAAAAGTAATTCAGTACTTGCTGAATGACACAACGAACTTACAGTATCAGTTGATATGCATCGAAATTGTTTTTGGTTTTTACTTCTTTCGCT
>CALDTK010000020.1 GCA_937924035.1 uncultured Saprospiraceae bacterium
CTCATCAAGTGTGTAAACGCTCATGATGATTAAAGGTGCGCCGTTACGCGTTCACCAAATTCAATACTAAAACGATTCAACACTGGCTTCCAGTTTCTTATCGGCATGGTCCATCGTTTGGACGCCTGCTCGATAGCAAGGTACACCACTTTCTTTGCCGATTCATCATTGGGAAACACTTTACGATTGCGCGTTGCCTTGCGCACCACACTGTTTAGGGACTCGATCGCGTTGGTCGTGTAAATCGCTTTACGAACTTCAGGTGGGTAAGCATAGATGGCGGTGAGGTTATGCCAGTTATCACTCCATGATTTCGTGATTTGAGGATACTTTTCATCCCATTTTTCTGCAAAGGCTGCTAAGTTCGATTCAGCTTCTTCTTCAGTATTTGCCTGATAGATTACCTTCAAATCAGCCGTGACAGCTTTGTAGTCACCGTAGGGGACTAGTTTTAAGCTGTTGCGAACCATGTGCACAATGCACAGCTGAACCTGGCACTGTGGGTACTCCGCTTCGATCGTCTCAGGAAAGCCTTTAAGCCCGTCAAGTTAGAGAACGTAGTGGTTGAGAATGTTTCTGATCATTATCCCCGCCTCAGATATTCATCCGTATAACGAAGGGTATAATAATTTTGTAATAGAAAATGGGGGTTTAATAAACCATCCGTTGAAGCTAGCTATTTCTCCTTGACAGACTGGCTCGTAATGTGTTTTCTAAAGAGACGTTACGATTTGTATTTTCGTCACTAAAGGCATTGAATTGTACTGGAGGGAATCATGCAAAGCTTCGTCATAATTATTAGTTCATGGGTCACACTAGCTGTAGGGGTTTTGTTTACTCCACCGACCTTTGCAATACCCACCGGCGTTGAATCTGATTTTCTACTGCAGGTACGCTCGTTCAAAAAACATCACACCCCGACCGAACTACGTTCAAATCACACGCTGCTGAAAAAATTCTCGGCACTGCATGCCCGGGCTTATGGCCTAACGCTCAAGACCCCGAAGGATACTATCGAAGAAGCGCTCGATCGATCACCTGAGCTTTCGAAGGCGCTAACACCAAAACAACATGCCGCATGGCAAGAACTACTGGAACTCGGCTGGAAAGCGCATGTCGATTGGGACCCGCTTAATGGCGCTCCTGTGGCGATAAAACCCGGCTTGCTTTTCGAAGGCATCACAGCAGAGCATGCACAAGGACAGTTTGAACGACAGTTCACTCCGATACTTCAGGATTTGTTTCGTCTATCGGCGTTAGACAAATTGCAGGTGCTCGATCAACGCGATTTTGAATTACCTCAACCGCATGGTAAAGGTCAGCCTGTGCGTGTACGCCAGATACGTTATGAGCACCACTACAATGAATTGCCAGTATTCGGTGATCGTTTGATCGTCACGTTATTAAAAAGGGAGTTTAGTGATCACTGGACTGCCATGGTTCAGGCCAGATGGACGCCCGGTGGATTGTCTTCAAGCCCTACGTTTAGTAAAGAAGATGTATTTGCTCAATTGAAACATAAGTTCGGTGCCAGCGAAGTTCAATTGCAAAGCTCGCCTACGTTGGGATACCTGCCGATTGATGCACAAGGGCAGCTGGCTTGGGATGTGAGGTATCGTTTAGATGGTGTGCCAGAGCGAGTGGTGATCTCAGCACTTGACGGTTCTTTGCTGGATTCTCAATCGTTAGTCGCAGCCGATCACTCAGGTGTGGTGAATGGCTGGACCACCCGGCCTCATCTCGATGCACCGGAGGTTCGGCCAATGCCATTCCTTAACCTCTATGAAGACTCGGTTACCATGCCTACGCAAGCATCCTGCTACTTCACGCCTTCATTCGATGAGCAGGTAATCGCTGACCGTGCAAAGTTAAACGCGACGACTAACTATGATGGCGAGTATAGTACGTCGTCTCACTCCGATCTGTTCGATTTGAGTTGGGCCACAGACTTTCAAGGACCCTTTGCAAATGATATCTCTCCTTACGAGAACCGTGTGGTAGAGGGGGTAGTAGCGGGCACTGAATACGATATACCACAAGTCACTGCAGATGGCGTAAACCGCCGAGCTCAACTTTTCTATTTAACAAACTATGCGGCGAGACTTTACGACGCCTATGCGATACCGCAGTACAAGCCAATAGGTTTTCATTTTTCTGCGCTCGGTTCCGAGAACGTGGTCGATACAGCCTGTCAGGACGACGATATTCAGACGAGTTGCTGCAGTGGCAGTTCAGAGGCCGGTTGTTTCTGGTTGGAATGCGATATGGGTCCGACGGGATCCCCTGCAGCGGAACGCCGTTTTCGTGAGGTAGCAGCCCATGAACAAGTGCATACGCTGGCTTTCTTTGCTAACGGAGGAGCGTTATGCAGTGGATGTGGTGGTTCGCCAAACGCTGATGGTGCAGAGTGCGCCTGCTGGGAAGAGGGTCGTGCCGACTTTGGTGCAATCGCCATGAATCAATTTGAAAAGCATCGTCAGGATTTCAGACCCGATTTAACTTATCCGCAGGATTGGGATTCGGGGCTCTATAGTTCCGGTGCAATCTTCACGGCGCTTTATATTGATTACATGTTACGTGCTGGACTTGAAGGAATGATGGATGTGCAGAGAAATCTTGATCTCGTGGACAGTGATACCAGAATGGTTGGCCTTTGTGGATCGGACATCTCCGCTTGTCCGGTGAATTCTTTTTATCGCCAACTAATAAATAATCGAGACCAATGGGCATTTCCGCGCTGGCGCAACAGTCAGGAAATCTCGGCGGTCTTTCACGATCATGTGACCGACGCTGATCGTGGTCTGGCAGGAACACAGACGTTCCCCTGGGCTGACGAGATTCAAAATCGAGTATTCAATCCACCGCTATTGTACACCGATTTAGAAGCCTCATCGACCGTCACCGCATCGGAAGGAAACGACGGCGGAGGTAACATCCGATTGAATGACGATGATGATTGGGACACTGTGATGTTTCTCGCTCGAAGTGGTGAATCGTACACGGTTCGCACGAACAACCTTGCACCCGGCGTGGATACACGACTCGAAGTGCGAACGATTGATGCAAATGAGAGTTACCTCGTAGGTGAAAATGATGATTGCGGTGCGGGTCCTGACTCATGCTTTAGTTTCGTCGCAACCGAGACCAGTATGCACCGGGTGTTCGTCACTTCACAGCCGGGTACGTTAACCGGGCAAGAAGCGACGTACGGAATCTCAGTCGATCTCGACGATGACGCGGGCGATGATCTTCCGGAGGCCAGCACAATCGCGGCGGACGATCTGATGCATACAGCTCACGGTATGCTGGAGGCAACCACTGATGTTGATGTTTACCGATTGGTAGTGCCCACTCCTCAGATGCTGGGGTACTCAGCATGTAGTACCAACGAGGCATTTAAAGTCAATATTGAGATTGTCGATTCACTCGGTGCTGTTGTGTCGTCCAGCCAAAATCGAAAGTGCGATAAGTCACCCAAATTGAAAGCTGTAGACGTCGGCACCTACTATCTGCGTGTTTTTGCCAAGTCAGGCGATATCGGATCCTACGGACTTCGAGTATCGCTTGAGACAACGGACCTGGATGCAGATGATCTTCCTCTGAACGCTCACACCGTTACACCGGATGTAGGCATAGGTACTTTGTTTGAAAGCACTGATGACGAGGACTGGTACCGTATTAACGCATTGCAGGGACGGCATTATTCAGTTGAAGTGGTAGCAGTCGATACGGATGTTGATCCAGTGTTGGAAGTGTACGCGCCTGGTAATACGATGTACGCTCCTCCCCAACTACCCGACACTAGCGGTCATGTCCTCGGCCACTGGATGATGCGAAACGACAATGGTGGGTTGCGCGGCAACGATGCACGATCGATCTTCTGGGCGCCCGTCAGCGGTGAATATCTATTGCGGGTTGTGCCGAAAGCTGGTTCGGGAGCAGGACGATACCACCTGCTCACTCACGACAATTCCGGGTACACCGAGGGTTATCCGGAGTATCCATAATTGCTGCTAACTATGATGAGGTAAAACCCATAGGCTCAAATACAAACCCGGAATTCAATATAAAATATAAATATAGGGAGATTAGCCAGCTACGCCGGTTAATTGAATTGAGCACATCGTGGTAATTATGAATGTCTGCTCTAGAGCATTTTGACATTAGAATTACTCACGCTACGATGGTAACGGGATGTTTAGACGCTAATAAGCAGTATTATAGATAGCAATGAAGCTAAAACTCTCACGACCACTACGCCACTTGAATAAGTCTGATGTGACGAACTGATTGGTTATATCCGCGCGGTGATCCGCTTGTAGTCATAACAAATTATAGGTACATAATCAATTACCCTATTGGGTTACTGGATTTCTGCGACACTGCAGCAACTGACTATGCGCCACCGAATTAGCGCGACATTTGCCCTTGGCAATGACATTACTAAAGGCGTCAAGGCCGTTCGAGAAACATCGCCGTCTGCACGGCTATTTTAAATAGTCTCGACGCTCACTACTTCAGCAGCTTGCAA
>CALDTK010000021.1 GCA_937924035.1 uncultured Saprospiraceae bacterium
TGGTTGTTGTATTGCGCTACAGCAGTCAGGAATATTGATTTCGTGAAGGTTAGGTCTATGCGAGGGCCAACAAGCAGTAAGTCTCTAGATGCGTAGGGTGAGGGTAGTTTAATGTTGTTGTAAGTAGTGTTTAGCGTAATATTTCCAAAAGGTTGAAACCTATACGTGACTGAACCATTAATACCTCTTCGGGTGCCGTTAAAAAATTGACCTGACCTAGCTGTAAAATTATAGGATAGCTTTTTCCTTCGGTCAGAATTGAAACGTAGCTGGACATTCGTGAAGGAATAATCAGTACCTGCAAGGAGGGGTGTAGCATCTGTTCTGGTAGGATCAAAGTCACTATTGAGAAGTATATACGTATGTCTCACTTCAGCTCTTAATTGAGCAGTATTTAAAAAATTGATTCGATATCCAATACCGCTTCTTTGATCGGTATAGGTAGCTAATTTGGCGTCGAAAAAGAAACGTGTTTCTACAGTCGGACCGTGTTGAGCAATGAATCCTTTTGTAGGGAAAAAGCGAACATTTACTTCAGGGCTTAAAGTGAAGATGTTCGTTCTTGGGACAAAACCAACTTCTGCATTGTAATCTTCGGCCACATAAGAGTGATCATAGCTCAAGTCGATATTGCGAGATCTAAATCGAAGTGAAAGTCCGTGGGTGGGGGATAGGTTGGACCCACCTTGCGGCAAAACCCGCTCTTCGTTATCGAGTTTGGGACTTAGGCTGGTATGTATGAAGGTTTTTCCAGTCCATCTGTTGTCCAGCGTATTCAGGTTAAAGTCTATACCAAGCACCCGGTTAAAGTCGAGGTTGGTATCTGATGTGTCGGAAAAATTCGTGAAGTTTTCTTTGTTTACCGCAATCAGACCTAAGCTAGATCGTTCGCCAATCTGGCGCTGTACGGCGGCAACCGTATAGTTGTAGCTTGGTAAGCCGTTTTCTTTGTTCGCTTGCGTTTGCATATTCAGCAAGCCAAGTCTCCATTTATCATTCAATTGGCCGCTTAATCTCGCTCCATAGAAAATAGGATTACTGATCGCTTCTCCTGTGGTAGTGTCGACTGTGATTCCTATTCTTCGAGAAAAGAAGGGATTCGCTCGTCCGAAACCAAAACTTCCAAAAAGGTCTGCATTCTCAAGGAAAAACTGCCTTCTTTCTGGGAAGCTCAGTTCAAACCTCGTCAAATTGATAACCTGTTGGTCTACCTCAACTTGGCTAAAATCTGGGTTGACTGTCAAATCAAGGTTAAGCCCAGAAGTAAGTGCAAGCTTTGCATCTCCGCCAATACTGCTGGTGAAGTCTATGTTTCCCGTTGGGTCTTCTTCAAAATCTCGCTGGCCCCCTCCAGCTAGAAAGGGAATAAGTGTTGCCGCCCCTCCTGATCCTTCTGGAGCTTGCTCCCAGTTGAGAGTGCCTGTGTAGGCGAGGCTCATGATGATTTGATTCCGAGGGATTCTATTCCAGCTAGAGCGAGTATTGCTTTGAGTATCAAAACGGTAAGAATTAAATCCCCACTTTTTCACCCCATTTGGATAGCGAACGCTGCGCAACGGTATAGCCATTTCGCTCGACCAATAGCCATCAAAGATCTGACTCTCGCCGACCCATTTGTTATCCCAGGCTTCTTGAAAGTCATCACCGCTTTCTCCTCCATTTGAGATTAATGCTTCTCGGTTTACACCAAGTGGATTCATTCCAAAAACAAACGCATTTCGGTTGTTCATGAAAGGGTCAAACACCAAAGTGATGTTGTCGTTTCCTCCTGCTCTATAGTCTCTTCTAAGACTGGGAACGACGTAGTCACGGCCAATCGAAGTACATTTTATGGCGACGTAGAGAAACTCTCCATCGCTGGCAAAATATATTTCAGTTGGAGTTTGGCTCAAGGTTGAATCACTCGGAAAATTATCCCAAAAATCTTTTGCGGGGACACATTCCTGCCACATATCTTCATCGAGTACTCCGTCAATTATAGGTGCAGAAGAGACCTGCTTTATGGTTGCACTTTTTGCTAGATCTTGACCAAAGACAACAAGCGTTTGTACCTGTACGAAAAGTACAATGAGCAGGAAACTACCTCTCGACAAAAAGGCGATTCTAAAGAAACTATTGATAGTGAGACTATTTATGACTCAGAGTCTTTATGGCAAAGTAGGAGGAAGATACTTTATGGACTACACCTCTACCCATTAAACAGTTCTGAGTACGTTAGCGTAGGTCTTCAAGCAGAAAACCCGCCTTTTTAGCATTCAGCTAAGAAAGACGGGTTTTTGCATCACTTAAAAAAGCTTTCCTTAAAGCTTCTGCTCTCTAAGTTTATCGAGATGTGCAGTAGCATCTTTGTTGTACGCTTCGATGATCTCAGAAAATTGCTTTTCGCTCACTTCCTTTCGCTTACCAAGCACGTTTTCTGCCTCTAGCTTTTTCAGAAGTTTAGCATTGATTAGCGCGTCAGTCATTTCCATGACTTGTTCTCGGTTTTCTAAGAGGTTCTTCTTGAACATGTCAAAAAATTGAGCGCGGTACTGTTCAGGATCGATTCCCATTCCTGAAAGCTGCTTAATGTAGTTCGCTTCAATACCGGCATCGATATCTTCACGATCTAGCTCTACTTCATGCGCTTTAATGAGGTTTTGCCGAAAGGCCATCCACTTTAACCTACGAGCAAGTCCGAAACGATCTGCTTCTGTGAGCTCATGGGCATACTCAGGTTCGCGTTCTTCTTTTTTGGCAGCTTCGGCCTCTTCTTGACGCGCTTGCTCAAGACGGTGCTTGATTGCAGACATCGGTACGTCGATATCATTGGTCTCAGCAAGCTTGTCAATCAATTGCTCCAAGGCAAAATCATCAAGATTAGACTGAGAGTTTTCCGCGAAACGACGACTGAACTCATCTTTCGCTTCTTGCTCAGTACTCACTGTTGTGTCCTCTCCGAAGATCTTCTTATACGTTTCTTCATTTAGCTCAGGCATTGCCTCGCGGTCTACCTTCGTAATGGTGAACGTAGCCTCTCCATCTTCTTCAATGACCTTATTGAAACGCTCTTTAATGTCGTCGTTTAAATCCTTCAGGGAGATAGTTACTTGAGCCCCTTTTTTCTTTTTGAGTAGTTTTTTCTGAGCGGTCTTCGTGCGCAGGTTGTTAGGGCGCAGGAAGTAGCGTTGGCGAGTTTCCTGTGGAGCTTCTTCCCCTTCAGGAACTTCAGCCAACATTTTAGCATCTAATTCTGCATCGGTCAGAACGAGCGTTGCGAAGTCCTCGTCGGTCTCGATGTCTTCACGCTCAGTGTAGTCAACAAAACGCTTGCGCGCATCATCAACCTTCTGCGTTGCTTCCTCATCGCTCAATTTTACTTCGTAGCGATTGATTTTTTTGAGTCCTTTTACATCGACCTCCACTGCCTTAGGCATCAATCCACCAGTGTATTTAAACTCTAGTGTTTTGTCTGAATCAAGGTTGAGTCCTTGGAAATCCGGCTCATTGATAGGTTGAAGTTGGCCGAAGATTTCAAGCTTTTCCTCTTTGATCAGTTCATTGATCGCCTGGTCAACTTGCTTACTTACAGATTCGATAACCGTACGTTCTCCGTAAAGCTTTCTCATGTATGATGCAGGAACCTTACCAGGGCGAAACCCTTTTATTTGTGCCGTGCTAGCGAGCTTCTTTAACTCAGCTTTTGCCGGTTTTAGGTATTGTTCAGGTTGTAGGGTAACGGTGATATTGATCTCCGTTGGCGACGTGCGGTCGAGCTTTGCGTTGGACATGTGGATTGCGCTAAATCTTCGAAATTGAGCGCGAAGTAACTACATTTTTAACAGACCGACGTAGTGATCGTAAAGACACTAATCTTCTCTTAAGACACTTGCAACTTCGGGCAATTGTGAAAGCGCACGCATGGCAATTTCTAATTGGTCAATATTGGTGACAACAACCGAAATTCTACACTCGAAATAGCCTCCAGCGCCATCGATGTGCATCGAGCGAATATTGAGGGATTGATTCTTACTGAGAACGGTGGTTAAGCTGTCAATAACACCAAGTCCGGTGTCCATGCCTTTTATAAGCAGATTCGCGACAAAATTTCTGTCGCTAGGGATTCCCCAGTCCGCTCGTAGAACACGATAGCCATAGTTACTAAGCAGGTGTTCAGCATTCTTGCAGGTTGTACGATGGATCTTTAAGGTGCTAGTACCAGAAAGGTATCCAAAGATGTCATCGCCTTGGACGGGATTACAGCAACTAGCAAATGAAAAGTCATACTGCGCTGCTGATTCACCATTGACGAGCAACTGAGGTTTGTCAACTTTTTTACCCCTTACACGCTTGCGCTTTCCTTCAGGAGCTGGGGCTTGAACACTTTGTTCATGAACTGGATTAGGAATCAGTTTCCCGCTCTCAATTTCAAATTCCCTAAAAATGTCGTTGGTCGACAATCGCTCTGTGGCTAGAGCGTAATACAGATCTATGCTGCTTGTAAACTTGAAATGCTTTACGATTGCCTCGACCGCAGGTTCGAAGTCAACTTTGCGATGAGATAGTTTACGCTCGAGTTCTTCCTTTCCGAATTCCCCTTTACGTCGACGTTCTTCTTTTAGCGAACTCCGGATCTTTGCCCGTGCTTTTCCAGTAACCACGTACTTCAGCCAGGCTTCGTTCGGACGCTGATTTTTATTGGTTATAACTTCAACTCGGTCGCCATTAGCAAGCTCATAGCCCATAGGTACGAGCCGTTGATTCACTTTTAATGATTGACATTGATAGCCAACCATGCTATGCACGCTAAAAGCAAAATCAAGCGCCGTTGCACCCTTGGGAAGATTGACAAGGTCTCCTTGTGGGGTATAGACAAAGACTTCCTCTGAGAAAAGGTTCGTTTTGAAATCTGCCAAAAACTCGGAGGCATCACCCGATCCGCCATCCAGGATTTCTCGAATAGAGTCTAACCAGGGTTCGTAGCGATTTGCACTTCCAACAACTCCTTTGTATTTCCAGTGTGCCGCAAACCCGCGTTCTGCGATGTCATCCATTCGCTCGGAGCGGATTTGGATTTCAACATAGCGTCCTTTGGGGCCAATAACTGTAGTGTGTAGGCTTTCGTAGCCGTTTGATTTAGGTGTCGTTACCCAGTCCTTGAGTCGCTCGGGAATCGGCTGATAGATATCTGTGATTAATGAATAAATCTGCCAGCATGTTTGCTTCTCGTCTTTGATCGGCACATCGATAACCACTCTTACAGCAAAGAGGTCGAAAATGTCTTCAAATGCAACCTCTTTATTTTCAATTTTTTGATGAATAGAGTAGATCGATTTTGGCCTTCCAAAAATTCTGTAGTCTACCCCAAGTCCATCAACCAACGCTTTGACCGGACGGATAAAATCGCTGATGTATCTATTGCGATCACGTTTTGTCTCGTGCAGCTTCTTAGCAATGTCTTTATACGCGTCATTGTCCTGAATCTTCAAGCATAAGTCTTGAAACTCAGTTTTAAAAGCGTATAAACCAAGCCTATGCGCCAGGGGCGCATAGATGTATGCTGTCTCGGCAGCAATCTTTAGCTGTTTGTGACGCGGCATGCTACCGAGTGTACGCATGTTATGCATACGATCAGCCATTTTGATGAGTACGACACGTACATCATCGAGTAGTGTTAGCACTACCTTCCTAAAATTCTCTGCCTGAGGACTGTTCTTGGCGAGATTGCCGTCAAGTTTTGTAAGTCCATCAACGATTTTCATCACTTTTGGGCCAAACTGGTTCCTGATTTCCTCCAAGGTGACATCGGTATCCTCTACAACATCGTGGAGCAGTGCAGCAACAATTGCTGTCGGACCGAGCCCGATTTCACAAGCGCAAATAGTTGCCACTTCTATTGGATGAAGGATATAAGGTTCGCCAGACTTACGACGTTGCTTACGATGCGCACGCACTGCGACTTCATATGCTAGACGGATCTGAGCCTTGTCTTCAGCATCAGTGTCAACCTTGATCGCGCGCAGGAGTTTGCGATACGAGCTCTGTATGAGTTTGATCTCGTCAATCGTTCCTGTCGCAGCTAAAGCGTCCTTTAATTGAGTGGGCATACTTCTATAACAAACCTAAGGTCATTCTGCTCAATTGCGAAATAGGAAGTGCGGATTCTTTTCAATTGAACACTTGCTCCCGAATGTGAAGTTATATCCACCTTCTACATATCGGTCTTTACCATTCATGTAAGATGAGGGTTTTATGCTCTGACTTGCTCCTTGTTGAGCAGTATCGCAACTTATCTTTAGCGAGTGCCGCACGCGCAAGTCAGTCTTATCACACCTTAGTTTTCAATAGTTATGAGAAACGTTTCGTTTTCAATGGCCAGGCCTCCTGTTCGCCGCAAATCTGATATTTCTTTACCCTCAGTAACTCGAGCGAGAAAATTCGTCACCGACTTTAAACCTGGCGAACCTGGTTCAAAGGATAATGTCTCGGTTTTAGAGGGGTCTAATCATTATTTGACGGAAGAGGTAATTCATCCTGCAGATAGGGCTTTTGCTCTGGCGGCCCAAAGTGCAATCATCCAAAAATTTGAATCTGCAGCGAGGAAAAGGCAGAGAATTCAAGCAAGCTTTCAGTTTAGAGTCGTTTCGCCCGATGGTAGAATTCGTCTTGTTAACCACGTTTTAGCCCATCAGGATCCATCAACATCAGATGGGCACCAAGTTTCAATCACTGAAACTGATCTAACTAACTTTGCAACTGTCCCAGTAAAGACTGTGCGAGTGTTTGAGAAGGATGACATGGAGAATGCAACCATTCTTAAGCTTGAAGGCTTTGAGCAATCCAATAGCGACTTATGTCCCTACAGCAATCGTCAGCTTGAAATCCTTAAGCTCCTTGCTGAGGGAAAAAAGACTGCAGAAATTAGCAATTCCCTTTTCATCAGCGTCGATACAGTGCGCACACACAGGCAACATATTCTCCAGCGATCAGTACGATCAAACATGACAGCAACAGTGGTTGATTGTGTGAGGAAAGGCTGGATTTAGTGGCAGATTGCGTGATGGAGAATCCAATTTTTTGATGACTTTTTAACTGTTAGACACACGCTAACTCTGGAACTTTTGTGCTAAGAATAAAAAAGAAGAAATTTTTCTGTTTCGATTCTCAGAAATCACTACTTTTGCGCTCCGATACAAACGGTATCGAAGCCCTGCGGGCGTGGTGAAATTGGTAGACACGCTGGATTTAGGATCCAGTGCCTTTAAAAGCGTGAAGGTTCGAGTCCTTTCGCCCGCACTCTAAACGGTTGATTGTTAGTTGGTGGCTTTGCCGCAAAGCTTGCAATCAACCTTTTTTTATACCCTAATGGTTGCAACCTACCAGCTGGAAATCTGTTGTTAAAGTATGGTTGACACGGCATTAGAAGACACCATCAAGGAGGTATTGCAGCAATTTTCCAATCATTTGGAAAAAACTAATCAGCGTAAAACTCCTGAGCGCTTCGCTATTCTTGAAGAAATCTACCGTAGAACGGACCACTTCGATGCTGAAGCACTCTACATCCACATGAAGACGCAAAGCTACCGCGTCAGTAGAGCCACTGTATATAACACGCTCGAGCTGCTTGTTAGTTGTAACCTGGTTACACGCCATCAATTTGGGTCCAACCTCGCTCGCTACGAGCGCGCACACGGCCGTCGCCAACATGACCATATCATTTGCACGAATTGTGGTAAGGTTCTAGAGTTTTGTGACCCTCGTATCCAGCAGATTAAAGACATGATGGGAGAGCTCATGAATTTTAATGTTGAGAGCCACTCCCTAAACCTCTACGGTACTTGCAAGGATGGCTGCGAATAGAAAGCTACCTTCACTCCCTCATGACTCGGGATTAAGAGTAGTCTAGTTCAATAGCCCTTTCATTAAATCGTGTTGCCTCGAATTCTTGTTGTTTCCTATTACGGCCACATGTCTTCGACCCGGCCAGAGGCCGAAATCTACCTTTCGCTCAAAAAACTTGGGTACGATATCACCATTATTACCCACGGGGAGTCTGAGTATGTTACTCGTTTTCGCGAAAGCGGAATTAAAGTCATGTTTGGACACCCGGTAAAACGCAGGGACGATGAAGCAGTAGCCCTGATTCGTAAAGAGCTTATCGAGCAGAGCTATGATGTCTTAATGCTTTACAACAGCCGCGCCATTGCTAATGGCGTTCGAGCCGCGAAAGGACTCCCTGTAAAGGTAGCAGTGTATCGAGGTTGCGCAGCGGATGTTAATTGGTACGACCCCTTCAACTATCTAAAAATACTCAATCCTAGGGTCGATGCAATCCTGTGCAATAACGTCGGAGTGCAGCAACACATCCAAGCTAATAAGTTTGGTAAAGACATATCTACTGTCGTCAATAAGGGACATGATTTGGCTTGGTATGAGGGAATTACTCCTATTAACAAAGTTAGTCTAGGTATACCTGCCGACGCGCCCATGCTAATCTGTGTTGCCAATGCTTCCAAGTTTAAAGGAGTTCCTTATTTGCTATCGGCAATGGGGCAAATCGATCCTAGTCTTAATGCCCATTTAGTACTCTGCGGTCGACGAATGGATACGGAAGAGCATCGTAAATTGGCCGAAGCTTCAGGTTATCCAGAACGAATTATTTACCCAGGGTTTCGAGACGATGTGTATCGATTAGTAGCTGCGGCGGACATGAAAATTCTGCCATCAGTACGGGGCGAATCACTTACAAAAGCTGCGGTTGAAGCAATGGCGCTTGGCACTACACTCTTGCTTACGGACCTTCCGGGCAATGAAGAACTTGTAGTTCATGGCGAATCTGGATGGAAGGTCCCACCACGAAATGCTTCTGCTCTAGCCAAGGCTATTGAGCATCTGGTAAAGGATGTCAGCTTACGCCAAAACTTAGCCACTGCGGCTCTCGAAAGATTAGCAGGTCCGCTAAGTCATACAACGACTGTAAAGAAAATGGATGCTTTCTTCCAGAGTTTGAAGGACTAATCTCGATTTTTTCTTCTATGTTGTAAACACGCAAGACACTATGTCGCGTTAACTAAACGTATGATCCAAAAAACTGAATTTCTGTTTTCTAGTATATGCCTCATCTTCCTAAGCTTAATTGCTGGAGGTTGTGGTCCAAAGGTCACTCTAGGTGATCCAGAAGTAACCCCTGATTCAAGAATCAATCTCATAAGGCAAGCAGACGGGAGTTACTTATTAAAGACAAACGAAGGTGGGGTACAGCCTATTTACATCGGGACACGTCCAACCAACATCGATTGGTCCAAACCTTATGGCAAACGCCAGGGTAGACGTACAGTAATTGCAAATCCTGGAGTAGCCGATCGATACTTCGTTGGTATGCTTACAGAAGAAGGGGATACGCTAATTGTTTCGGATCAACTTATCCCGCTAACAGGGTCAAATAATTTTAGAGATATAGGTGGCATCCCAACACGCGACGGGCGCTATGTGCGCTGGGGGCAAATATATCGCTCTGATAGATTGAGTGCCTTGACTAAAAGTGATCTTGCCTACTTAGAGTCGCTTGATTTACAAACTGTCTATGATTTTCGGAGTGAGAGTGAAGTTGCTGAAGACCCAAACATACTACCCCAAATTGAAGGTTTGGAGTACATCAATCAGCCCATTTATTTCGATGTTGAAGACACAACTCAGGTACGTGAAAAGATCTTAAATGGCGAACTGTCTGAACTAGAAGCAAAAGATATTCTTGTTCAAGGTAATCGCTTATTTGCGACAGACATGTCTCAAAGGTTTAAGCCCTTTATAGATTGCTTGCTTGAAGGGAAAGGGCCGATTGTATACCACTGTACCTCGGGAAAAGATAGAACAGGCTTTGCAACAATGTTACTGTTGAGTGCTCTCAATGTAGGAAGAGACACCATCGTTGAAGATTACCTATTGAGCAATTACTATCGATATGAAATGAATGCCGATAGATTGAAAAGGCTGCGATATGCTTCGATAATAAAGCGAAAATTAAACATTGAAACCATCGCACCACTTATGATAGTCGACGAGCGGTACATCAATGCGGCTTATGATGCGATTGACGAAAAATACGGAAATGTAGATACGTTCCTCGAAGAAGAATATGGTCTTACACCAGATAAGCGTGCTGAGCTAGTTGATTTGTATACCTACGGACCCGCTGTTGTAATTGATGGTGAATTCGTGCCTGCTGAATCGGGGGATTTGGAAAACGGAAATTAGACTTATGCTTTTTTGTAAGCAGGTTTAAGTAGATGCTTAAATCGCTTTTCTACTTTCTTAACTTTCGGAAGGCTCACATTTTGGATATATCCATTCGTTGGATGAAGTTCAAAATACCCTTGATGGTATTCTTCTGCGTCATAAAAAGCATCGAATTTGCTGAGTTTTGTGACAATCGGATTAGTGTATAGCCCTGTTTGATTAACACTATCAATGGTAGCTTTCGCCAAAACCTCTTCCTCGGCTGTTTGGAAGAAAATTTCTGATCGGTACTGTGGTCCAGCATCAGGACCTTGACGGTTTAAAGTTGTTGGATCGTGCGCTACGAAAAAGACATCGAGTAGAGTAGTGTAGCTGATTACACTAGCATCGTAATAAATGGCAATTGCTTCTGCATGATTCGTACGTCCACTAGAAACCAATTTGTAATCAGCAGTCGACTTTTTTCCTCCACTATATCCACTCACTACGGCTTGGACTCCTTCGATTCTTTCGAAGCTAGCTTCAGTACACCAAAAACACCCCCCTGCGAAATATGCAACGGATAAAGACTTATCGGGAGTTGCGGTGGTCAACGGGCCTTTCTTGCTAGTCATGTTAGCCTCTGGAGTAGAGTTGGTTTGAGCATTGGCACACGCTCCAATTGCCAATAGAAGAGATGCTGATAGCGAAAAGAATAAATTCATGATGTCTAGATTAGTAGAGAGATAACAGCCACTAGTCAAAGCAGTTCAGAATAGAACGTTAAAGATTCCTTTGATCTTTCACTGCTGCGACGAGACAGTACTCTCCAATCCATCTGAACCACAAATGTGCAGGAATAGAAACTCCATCTTTTCTCACTTCGCCTTTAAATTCGCCCCCGCCTGGGGCGTGCTCAAATTCAAAGACGATAAGATGTTCATGCCAATCAATGAGTCGTCTTCCCCAGAGCTTAAACAGAGATTCCTTTGCTCCCCAAAGGACATGCAACGCACCTACCTCGTCTGGCTGACGTTCAATAAAGGCTCGTTCGTCTAAGCGTTCAAACTTGCTTCTCAGCTTGGTGATCTTGTCTACACGGCGTTGAAGATCAATACCACAGGCCTGCGGACTTACGAGTGCTGCTGCATGTCCGTGCGAATGAGAAAGTGAAAACTCTAGCTTAGTCTGTCCCCGAAAATGAGGCTTTCCAAAAGTATCCTTGACGAATCCTTCTTTAGCGGCATCGGGTGCTAATGCTAGTAATGCTCGACGCGCACTCAAGGTCTCTTTTAACCGTGCTTCTTTTTCAGGTAAGTGTCCACTCCAAGCTTGTGGGAGAGCAGCAAGTAATTCGGCAGGCGACTCAAGTCCTTCCCAAACAACAGCCCTTGTTTCAGGAGCAAAGCGTTCGAATCGTAAAGCTGGCATGTAATTGCTAGGTAAGGCGGATCTGGTACAAGCAGGCTTTTTTTAGCCAAGTAAATTTGTCCGATGCTGTATAGAAGTCTGACTGCCATAGGTTTCAGCCACTTTTTCATCTGTAAAAACCTCTGAGGTTTTTCCATATGCAACGATGCGCTGATTCAATAGAATTACCATGTCGAAGTAATTACCAACGGTGCTCAGGTCATGGTGAATAACGATTACTGTGCGACCTTGATTGGCCAGATCATGTAGAAGTGTCATTATTCGAGCCTCAGTAGTAGCATCTACACCAACAAAAGGCTCATCGAGGAACCAGATATCTGCCTGTTGAGCCATTGCTCGGGCGAGAAATACGCGCTGTTGTTGACCTCCAGAGAGTTGTCCAATTTGGCGATCTCTCAAGTGGCTAATCCCTAGTTTTTCTAAAGCCTCATCGATAGCATTCTTGTCATTTTTACCTATGCGCTTAAGGAGACTTACATGAGGAAATCTTCCCATACGCACTACATCATAGACGGTGGCAGGAAAACTCAAGTCCACATCATCTCGTTGTGGGACGTAGACCACTTCTTTTCGAATGTCGAGTACTGAACCTCCATTGATGAGTACTCGGCCGGTGTCAATCTCTATGAGGTCTAAGATCGCTTTGAATAGGGTAGACTTACCAGCTCCATTCGGACCAAGTAAACCATAAACTAAACCCGGTTTAAGATTAAGGTAAACCGCGGACAGCACGCGCTTGCGGTCATAGGAAACATTGAGTGCCTCCACTTGAATCGCATATCGGTCTTCACTGGTCATTCGTTCACTTTTGTCCATACCTAAACATGATAATGAAGCCAAGCGCAAAAACAGCTAGCAACGTTCCGACTAGTAATGGGATACTACCTTCTTCCTTTTCAAAACCGTCATCGGCAGATAGCTGGCTGCTTGTGCCACTCAAGGCTGTGACAATTGTGCGAGTATTGAAACGAAGCATATCCAGATAGGTACTTGCTGGACTGTCTTCGTCACCTAAAGAGTCACTAAAAAGACTTCCCCCTATACGAGCACCCGTATCATCTGCAATTTGACGAATTAGCTTAGGGTTGACCGTAGTCTCAATGAAAACCGATGGCACTTTACTTTCTACGATGAGCTTAATAACTCTAGCAACATCACTCGTTTGAGCATCCGCATCTGTACTCGTACCAAGAATCGCTTCAAGTCTAAGTCCGTAGGCAGCTCCAAAATATTGGAATGCATCGTGGGAGGTAATTAGAACGCGTTGGCTTTCAGGGATGATGCTGACTGTATCCCTTATCCAAGCATCAAGTTGCTCAATGTCGCTTCGGTACAAGCGGTAATTGAATTCAAATTGGTCGGAGTATTCTGGAAAAGTAAGGCTTAGGGCTCTATATATATTCTTGGCGTAAACCAAACCGTTGGCAGCGTTCATCCAAGCATGAGGGTCTTCGCTGCCCTCATAAGTTACAGAACCTAGTGGCTCAATTCCTTTTGTGATTAGGGTAACCGGAGCGGTTGTGCCCGAATAACGGATCAATTCATTAAGCCAGCCTTCAAAAGTGAGTCCATTTCGTAGGATTAAATCAGCAGTAGTGACCAACTTGGCTGCTTCGGGAGTTGGCTCGAACGTGTGTGGATCGCCCCCCAATGGAACAATGCTCTCGACGCGAATAACATTGCCACCGATGACCTTTGCCATGTCAGCGAAAATACTTGCTGTGCTTACTACCAGTGGCCGGTCGTCCTCGACTGATTGCGCAGAGGTGGTTTTGGCGAAAGCTGCTAATATGCAAACGCTGATAGCTAAGAATAAGGGACGAATCACAGCTGCAAGTTAGGCAAGACTAACTTTTAGGAGGGAAATTATAAAGGCGGCTAACTCGATTGGTTATGGCATGTACTCCATTGGCACTGTATACCACTCATTACCACTAAAGATCATGATCCAATACTTGCCCTTGGCGAGTTGTCCAGGGAGTAGGTTCCAACGCGGAGTAGTTCCGGTAAGCTCAAGAACAGTCCGGCCTGCGGCATCAGAAATAAAAGCCATATCGACAGGTGCGACTAGATTCTTGATTTCGATTTGTCCACGAACGGGATTGCGTGCTAGGCGAGGACGTACAGGAGGAGGACCAGCTTCTGATGAAGAAACGGCAAGCATCGCTTCGTTACTATAGCCACTGAGTTCTCCGTCTACAAGTGCACGAATGCGGTAATAGTTAGCTCCAGCTGGTGCAGTTCGATCTGTATATGTCTCGAGTGTCCCGCTGATTTCGGCGAGTGGTTCGTAGCTGCTTGGGACACTGATTGAGCGTTCAATGAGGATGCTACTAGCACCTGCGTAAGTTTCCCAATCTAGGGCTACCGCTCCGTCGGGTCTAGCATCTGCAGTAAGTCTAGCAGGAGCTTCAATTGCCTGGCAACCAGCATCTATACGGGCCGTGATGTTTGTCCGAACATTGTTTAACTGAGAATAAAGTTGCTCACCTGGACACTGCGTATTACAGCCATCGCGATGACCTGACAGTCCAGTTAGCGTTTCGCCTGAAGGTTGATGAGCTGCTGTTCTGTTGACGTCGATATCAAATTCACAAGAGAGGAAATAGCCAAGCGATGTAAGCGCCGACATTGCCGTGGTAGCTGGAGATTCAGCTACAAAGTTGCCGAGCATACAAACTCCAAGGGTTTCTGCATTTGCACCACAAAAGTGAGCACCTTGTGCAGCGGTACCTCGTCCGTTGTAGACAGTTCCGTCTGGTGCGATTAGGAGGTTGTATCCAATGTCAGACCATCCATTCGTATTGACGTGGAAATCATATATCGCTCTCACAACAAGTGCATAGTCTACATCTGCGTCAAGGTTTCCAGCGCTATGGTGTACGATTAAGAATTCAGGATCTACTGAAGTAGGTGTGTCAATGATTGGGCAGTCGCCATTTGGACACCACGAGTTTCTATCTACAACTGCTGGTGCAGGACATGGACACGTATTAGCTTCGAGTGCTGAAAAGTGTTTTAAAGTTTGGTTCTGCTCGTTGTAGGTTAGAACGCGGACCTTAAGATCAAATTCACTGTTGGATTTAACCTCAACTCTTCTTACGTATCCAGGAAGTGTAAGCAAGCTAGCTGCTGCTGCACTAGATTCATTATCTAGAGACCAATCTATCCAAGGAGTGAGGCTCTTGTTTCGCTTGGCATAACGATATTGAATCGTTGTAGGTCGTTGAGTATTGGAAGCCCATTCCGCAGTGAGCGCTTGTAGTCCTCCGGCTGGTACATTAATAATCTTGCTCTTGTTTGCGGCTAGGTTTACTTGAAGCTCTTGCGCGTACTGTGCGCTGAGCTGCAACGTGCCAATCGCAAGCCAAAGACTTAGAAATGTAAAGAGAGACTTGTGAAGCATTCTGACGTCCTAATTAATAAGAGCTAGAATTGCTTGAGGGAGCATCACAATCGCACCTGATCCTTTGTCAGAAAGGACAATGCTAACGTGAGAATACCTTAAAGGCATTCGTCAAACAATTTTGCTCTGGGTTGCGACGATCGGGATAGATCGAACACGTGTTTAGGATATGCTTGATCGAAGCGGATAACTTCAATCTGACCGCAATCTAGAGTTTTTCTAGTAAAACTCGGTAGATTGTTTGTTCATCAGTAACGATTAGCGCATACAATCCTTGCGGCAGGGAGGAAACATTAATACTTGTATTTGAAGCAGACATCATACCAGAATAAACGATTTGCCCCGTTGAGCTGTAAATTTTCAGCGGGAATCGGCCATTTTCTGGAAGTCCTTGGATAGTGAAATTACCTCTTGTTGGATTTGGGAATGCTATAAGTGGTTCACTGTTAAGTGGTTGACGGGTGCTCGACGCCATGCAATTTACCACCTCGAAGGAGTAAGACTCTTCCCGAGTCGATTCATCGACGCAGGTGCCTTCAAAACTTGCTCTTACGGTCAGAGACAAGTTTTCCAAATTAGTAGGTACGAGAGCAAGCGTTTCAGTTTGGGATAAAATATTATCATTTTCATCTATCCATTCTACTGAATAGTCACCACCAGGCGCCGATACGGTAGCTTGAACTTGGTATGTAGAGTCCAAACAGAGTGAGTCTGGAAGAGACAATACATCGGTTTGTAGCGAGGTCTGTATAACGGGAACAATGGAAACACTGACACCTGTTGCTCGTGTTTCACCCATGAAAGATCCTTCAACTTGAACATTTAGGGGTTGATCCACAGAAGGAATGGTATAGGAATCGCCCTGATTTACTTGAGTTCCTTCAATCGTCCAATTGATTTGAGCTGCAGGATATGGTGGATAAAGTTGAGCGCTAAGGGTCAAATCATCGCCTTCGCATACCGAAACCGTTGATGAGTCAACGATGACCTCTAGAGACAGAGGGTCTGAACTACGTTCGATGGGGCCAATATCAGTGGTCGATCCTCGGAAGCGAACGTCTCCAGAGATGTCATTAAATGTATGGTTTGCAATCAGAACCGAATCGTTTCCAGCATCTAGAATAGGTGCATTATTCAGAGCTTGATACACGTACGGCTGGCCGGTTCTGTCAAAAACATCTGCGGTATTGTACTGATTTCCTCCGAGGCAGATCGGTTCACCTCCAAATCCTGAATTAAGACTTGCACAGTCTGATTCATCGAAGTAACAGTTGAGGAGACGTGGTTTTGCATGAATGATGCGAAGTGTGCGACCATTATTAGCTTTATTATTAAAGAACACTGTATTGGCAACGAAGGGCTCAGCAGTCCCTGTTTCGTCGTTTCCGTTACTGTAGAGTCCTCCTCCGACGAGAGCTTCGTTTCCATCGAAGACGCAGTTTAGAATAATCGGGCTACTCTCACCTCCTTCACTCCCTAGACAATAGACACCACCTGCGCTTGCGCCTTTATTATTTGCTATGATACAGTTGATGAAAGTTGGGCTGCAAACCCCAGTCTTTCCAAGGTTATAGACAGCACCGCCGTAGAAAAAGGCTTCATTATCGGTAAACTGCACATCGCGATAGTGTGCACGACTTGAACCTTCAATTGCATTTACGAGAATTGCGCCGCCAGACTCTCCACTGTAGTTGGATGAGATTTCGCTTTGGTAGATCTTAAAGTCAGCTGTACCTCCAAATACGGCAGAAGCGTAAATCGCACCACCTGCATTGCCCGATGAATTATTACGCAAGGTGCAATTCGTCAAAGAAGGATTGGACTTACCGTCGTACGCTCCATCTATGTTGAGCGCTCCTCCAAAGTGGGCAGAGTTCGCCTCAAAAGTTGTATTTTGAATGGTTGGCGAACAGTCTCCACTATTGCCATATAATCGAAGTCCACCGCCCTCTCCTAACTCGGAGTGATTATCTATAAAATTAACCTCATCAAAGTGTGCATCAGAGCGCCCATCATTTGAGGCCCTAAGATAAATGCCGCCACCACCTTCACTTCCAGCTTGATTTTCTATGAAATCACAATTGAAGAAAGTAGAGTTGTCAAAACCTTCAAAATTGGAGCTAATGGATAGCGCACCACCGGCTGTTTCTGCTGAATTAAACCTAAAGTCGCAATTGCTGACTTGAAGTTTAGACTGCTTATTGAAATCTGCATCAACGAAAACTGCACCTCCATAACCTATGGCTTCACCGTTGCTAAAAGAGCAGTTGTCTAGAGTGAGATTTATGGTCTGTAAAGTGTCGTAAGTGGTAATGTAGAGGAGAGCTCCACTTGCTCCTCTGCTAGAATTACCTCGCGTTGAATCGTTGGCGAGTGCATGTTCAAATTTGATGAATTCAATATGATTGCCTGAAGTTGGTGCGATCGCCTCTAAAACGGTAAAGCTCCTTGATGAATTTACGCCTGATTCAATTTGACCACTGAGAAATACAGTCGCATTTGAGGAGGGGGGGCCACTTGGTCGATCATCAGCACTAATTTCAGTGCCCACGAATCCACCTAAGAGTTTTACGCCTTTCGGCAAAACAAATCGCGTGTCTCTGTCTGCAAATGAGCAAGGTGAACACGTTGTCGGTGTGTATGTACCACCACTGACCCAAATCTCATCACCATCCTGTGCTGACGCTAAGGATGCCCTCAAATCACCCGAGGCATTTTGCCACGAAGAGCCGTTGCCAGTAGCACCCTCGGACACATAAATGACCTGGGCTGAAGCTGTCCCTAGAGCAAGAAACAGTGCTAGGATCGCGCTGTAAAAAGCTGGTTTTGAAGTATATACTTGCATTTCTTACTTATCTGTAGGGGGCTTGACCAATAGGTATAGCAAAAATGATACGACATTTTTGGAGGCTAGCATGAATCAAAAGTAGACCCATTCCCAAGGTTGTGTTTTGTGGTTTTTGCACACACGTAAGAAGCCGTAGGGTTTTGGCGAGAGCTGTAACAGAAAACGGTATTGTTGCAGTCCGCTCTACCTCAGTTTTGTAGAAGTAATGAGGATACTCGTTGAAGGATGTGCTTTTGATGAGGACTAACCGAACCTTGTACAAAGAATCAAAGGGACTCCTCGCTTACCTTTCCCTCATGGAAGGACCTTCTATCATTTCTCCAGCATTGCTTCTGGCTATAGTCATTGGTTATTTTGCTGTGCTTATTGGGATTAGCTATCTCACTGCAGGGAAAGGGGACAACGATACATTTTTTAAAGCCGGTAAATCATCGCCGTGGTATCTCGTTGCGTGGGGTATGATTGGCGCGAGTCTTTCAGGGGTCACCTTTGTCAGTATTCCAGGTGTAGTTGGCGCAGGCGGACTCAATCAGCAGCTTTCTTATATGCAGGTGGTCTTTGGCTACTTGCTCGGTTATGCATTCATCGCCTTAGTGTTGCTACCTCTGTATTACCGACTTGGTCTCACCAGTATTTACGAGTACCTCTCCAAGCGTTTTGGTCACGCCAGTTACCTGACGGGGGCAGCATTTTTCCAGCTTTCCAGAATTATTGGCGCCAGTTTTCGGCTTTATCTAGTGGCAATTGTACTTGACATGTTTGTGCTCGGACCACTTGGTTTTCCTGTTTGGGGAACGGTTGCGGTTACACTCATTTTGATATACCTCTACACGTTTAAAGGAGGAATGCGCACCGTTGTCTATACGGACACCCTTCAAACTTTTGCAATGTTGGCAGCAGTAGGTGTGGCGCTTTATGCATTGAGTGCTAATTTGGGGGGGAGCATCTTTGATATCCCTACGCTAGTGGGAGAAAGTGGACTAGATCAGATGTTCTTTTTTGGAGGAGGATGGGGAGACGCAAATAATTTTTGGAAGCAATTCTTCTCAGGAGCTTTGCTCACAATCGTGATGACTGGCCTCGATCAAGACATGATGCAGAAAAATCTCACCTGTCGTTCTTTAGGGGATGCCCAGAAAAACATGTTCAGTCTTTCAGTATTACTGATTCCAATTAATCTTATTTTTCTAAGCCTTGGCATTCTGCTTTATAGCAATATGCAATTGCTTGATTTGGAGATTCCGGCGAAAGCTGATCAGATTTTCCCTACGATGGCACTTGGTCATCTGCCTCCGATTGCCGGCATCACGTTCGTAATTGGGTTGATTGCCGCCGCATATTCCAGTGCAGATAGTGCATTAACCAGTCTGACGACTAGCTTTTGCGTTGACTTCCTCGGCTTTGATCGAAGCGATGGGGTGGAGCAGAGCAAGCAGAAATCAGTGAGAAACGTTGTTCACATTGGCTTTGCGTTTGTGCTTTTTGCTGTCATCCTAATTTTTTATGCGCTCAATGATGACAGCGTCATCAATTCACTATTCAGAATTGCTGGGCTCACCTACGGTCCGCTGCTAGGGCTGTTTGCTTTTGGGTTGAGCAATCGTCGACCTATACGAGACAAATTGGTGCCCATCATTTGTGTGCTAGCCCCTTTGCTTACTTGGATAATTGACAAAAACTCAGTTGCTTGGCTAGGTGGATTTAAATTCGGTTTTTTACTACTTGCACTGAACGGGCTGATTACCTTCTTAGGCTTGTGGTTGCTGAGTGCAGGGGCAGATGAGCAAGCAGATGTAGTACCCAAGGCAATAGTCTAACGCTCGAACTTGGATCCTAACCGTGCTAGTGACATTGGAATGTTCTTGAACCCCAACCCAGAATTTCAGAAGTGCGAAGCACAGTGAAATTCTGCTGCACTCGGAACCTAAATTCCTGCTGTGATAAACAAAAAAGCCCGACCACCTTTCGGCAGCCGGGCAATGGTCTTTGGGGTTTAGTATGAAGACCCTGTGGGGGGCACAGTGTGTGCTTTTTCGTTTTGGCGAAAGCCCTATCTCTTTGAAGCGTTGATTTCCTCCTTGAGAAACTCACGAAGAATAGTTAGCTCGCCTCGAAGGCGTAGATCTTTGTCCCTGGTATGGTTTCGTATCTGCCTTTCACAGCGAGGATTCCTTTGGTACTACTGACCACTTTCATGAAGTCATCTACGTCTGAAATGGACTGTCCCCCTGCTTCGGTGATGATAAAACCTTCGGCCATATCTGTTTGGCTGGCAATACGACCCGTGCGAATATCCGCAACTCGAACGCCGCCGTCGATACGTAGCTTACGCTTGGTAGCATCGTCCAGTTCTTCAAGATCAATACCCAAAGCTGCATAGCCTTTAGCTGTCTTCTTTCTTACCACCTCTGTAGTACCCTCAGCTGTCTTTAGAGTAACCTCGGCCGTACGCTCAGTTCCAGCACGTAAGTAGGTTAGACGAACTTTGTCCCCTGGACGATGACGTCCAATCTGCTCAAGTAATTCTGGGATGGTACGTATTTCACTACCGTCGATTTCTACAATAATATCGCCTTTTTTGAGTCCCGCTTCTTTTGCAGAACTATTACCCACGAGTGTGTCGACATACACGCCATAGTTAATGTCAAGTCCTCGATCTTCAGCAAAGGCTTGATCGACCTCAATGATACTTGCACCAATAAACCCACGCTGAACGGTTCCGAATTCACGGAGATCATCAACAACCTTGCGAACCAATCTACTTGGAACGGCAAAAGAGTATCCTGCAAAAGCGCCTGTTGGTGAGGCAATAGCTGTATTGATTCCAATTAGGTTGCCTTCGGTGTTGACGAGAGCTCCTCCAGAGTTACCCGGATTTACTGCGGCGTCTGTTTGGATAAAGCTTTCAATAGCGGTACGATCGCGGCCTTGTCCTCCACCGTTTCGACCGATGATATTAATACTGCGTCCAAGAGCACTAACGATACCCGCAGTAACTGTGGTTTCGAGGTCAAAAGGGTTTCCAACAGCTGCGACCCACTGTCCTATACGCACTTGGTCTGAATCAGCAAATTCTACATACGGGAGGTCTTTGGCATCTTCAATTTTAAGCAGAGCGATGTCTGTAGTTGGATCAGTACCTACAAGTGTTGCTTTATAGGTGTCTTTGTCGCCAACGCGTACTTCAAGGTCGACACTTTTATCGATTACGTGATTATTGGTAACGATGTATCCATCCGCAGAAATGAGGACACCAGATCCTGAACCTACGCTAGGTCGTGGTGCTTGACGTTGACCTCCAGGGTTTGGTGTGCCAAAGAATTGTCGGAAAAAATCATCTTGGGCTCCAAAACCACCTTGTCCTCGTTGTTGAGACTCCATGGTGTTGCGTATGAAGACTACTCCTGGAGCTACCTTATCGGCAGCGAAGGTAAAGTCAAAAGGAGCATTGCTTGTATTGATGTTGGGGACGAAGCTGGCGTCGGTTGCAGCTACCGCATCATGGTGTTCTATGCGATAGGTGTTCGTAGCGCTTTCGCCAAAACCGAAAGACCAGAGGACGCCAAGGGTCAAAAGACAGCTTAGCACTGAGGCGAAGATTATACTTCCGTAACGAGTCATGTGTTGTGTATTCAGAGTTAAAGAATAAGTATCCACGTGAGGACACTAATAAGACTGAAATAACAACGGATGAGTTGCTCGACGTGTTGATTGCCGAACGTTAAAAAAATCTAAAAAGTAGATAGCTGGCCTTAGATAAAAGGCTACTCTTTCAGTCTGCACTTCACAAAGTCAAGCAGCTGAGCGTGTGCTCTAAGTACTTCTTTAGTAAGGTGTTGCAACTGGCCAAATTGGCCTTCTAAGACACGTGCATCAGGGGTAGAGTCGCCAGACTTTTTTGAAAAATCATAGCAGCGTTTGATTCCTTGAAACACATCTCCAAACTCTTCGGCTTGCGCACTGAAGTCTTGAAGCGCTGCGGCCTCTTCACTGTTAAGACGTAGGTAGTTTGTAAAAGCAGTCTTATAGGTACAGTCGCAGCTCATGTCCCTCTTTGTAAGGTCATGAATTGAAACACCAAAGAGCTGCGAGAACTTGAGGAGATTACAAAGCTTTGGCTCAGCTGTTCCTTTTTCGTAGCTGGCGATATTTCCACGATTCAATCCAACTTGTTGCGCTAAGTCTTCTTGGCTTAAACCAAGGCGTTTGCGCATATGGCGCATGTTCGTTGCAAGAGCATGTTGGGTGACAGTGACCGTGATTACGCGTTCCATGGATTGTGATGTATGCTAAAATTCGACCAAAAGGACTTGTCTTACGACAAAGGCATATACTATACGCCTATGCACCGAAGTTAGTTTTAGGCAATTCTTTTTACAAGGTTCACCCCTAAAATACATGTATAACCGTTAAGGTACCCTTAAAATACCCCATTTAGGCAGGATTATGCACTAGAAATGTAGTTGAATTGTTCCAAAATCACTATATTTGTAAATAGAATTTACATTCTGACCTAAAAAAACAACATCATGACCCCATCTCTTTCCCTTCAGGCAAACGTTTTTAGCCAATTTGAAGAAATTAGTCCAAGCTTACGTGCATTTAGTATGGCGCTCACTCAAAGTGAGGCAGACGCGCACGACCTTTATCAGGATACTGTATATAAGGTGATCAGTAATGCTGAGAAGTTTAGACAAGGAACCAACTTTAAGGCTTGGGCGGTAACTATCATGCGGAATTTGTTCATCAACAACTACCGTAAGAAGATGCGTCGAAATACTTTATTGGATCAGACGCCAAACAACTACTTTATTGATTCTGGCCAAGTGAATAACCCGAATGCGGGTGAAAGTGACGCTAGCTATAAGGAGCTTTTGACAATGGTCAATAAGTTGCCGGACGATCTTCGTATTCCTTTTTGGATGGCATACCAAGGTTATAAGTATGAGGAAATATCGCAAAAGCTTGGTAGCCCACTGGGTACTATTAAGAGTCGTATTTTCTTTGCTCGTCGCAAGCTTCAAGCACTCTATGCAACAGCAAGTGTTGACTTGACATTGCCTGCTGAAGAGGCATAATGCCCACCAAGTAAGCGGATAAAGCCCTCTGTGTTGATCAACGCAGGGGGCTTTTTAGTTGAGATCGCTTCGGTATGAGACATGAGGAGCAACTAGGGAATTGAGATATTTGTATGAGAGGAGTCCTGTGACACTTTCGCCAACCATCCCATGTCTCAGATATCACCTCTCGAATCTCTCTAGCTAATCTGAGTCCACGCCCTTCTGGCTTCTCCGATCTCACGCATGTGATGCTTTAAGCCACGATGTTTTTCTTCTACAAATTCAGGGTCGTCAGCTAACAGTTTCTTTGCTTCCTCATGAGCGACATTCAAAATCACCTCGTCTTCTGGGATACGTGCAAGTTTGAAAAGCATCTGCCCACTCTGGCGCAAGCCCTCAATATCACCGGCCCCGCGAAGGTGTAGATCCTTCTCTGCAATGACGAACCCATCATTCGTCTCGCACATGATTTTTATGCGCTCTTTTGCATTGTCTGAAAGTCTGCCGTCTGTCATCAGAATACAGTAGCTCTGCTCTGCACCTCGACCTACACGGCCTCTAAGCTGATGCAATTGACTGAGCCCAAATCGCTCGGCGTTTTCGATGACCATCACACTTGCATTCGGAACATTCACACCAACTTCAATCACCGTCGTAGCGACCATAATTTGGGTTTTCCCTTTTACAAACCGGTCCATTTCAAAATCCTTGTCTGACGCCTTTAGTCGTCCATGAACGATCGAAATGTGATACTTAGGAGAAGGAAATCTTTCTTGGATTCGCTCAAATCCTGTCATGACGTTTTTCAGATCAAGAGCTTCACTTTCTTCAATAAGGGGATAGACAACGTAAATCTGTCGACCTTTTTCAACCTCCGAGCGCATCCATTCTGTAACGCTACTCCTGTGTTTTTCGACAATATGACGCGTTGTAACAGGTTTTCTTCCCGGAGGGAGTTCGTCGATTTTACTGACGTCAAGTTCTGCGTGAGTAGTAAGGGCAAGAGTCCTTGGAATAGGCGTAGCTGTCATCACAAGTACGTGCGGAGGATGTGGCTTATTTTTTCGCCAAAGCTTTGCACGTTGCTTAACCCCGAAACGATGTTGTTCGTCTATTACAGCTAGCCCCAAGTTTTTGAAGACTACCGGCTCTTCGATAAGGGCATGGGTACCGATGATGATATTAATGTCACCTCTTTCGAGCGCTCTGAGGGTTTGTGCTCTCTGTTGTGTCTTTGTGCTACCGGTTAGAAAGGCAAGCATTACGCCTGTTCCTTTGAGCATCTCAGATAGACCTTCAAAGTGTTGCTGTGCAAGGATCTGAGTCGGAGCCATCATCACTGCTTGGTAGCCATGGTCGATGGCCATCAACATGGCGAGTAGTGCAACAATAGTTTTCCCTGAACCGACATCCCCTTGGATTAGTCGATTCATGTGCGTACCCGAGGATAGGTCAGTTGAGACTTCCGTCAAAACACGCTGTTGTGCGCCAGTCAAAGTGAAAGGCAATTTTTCAGCGACGAACTTGTCATATATATCGCCTGGGCCAGGAACAGCGTAGCCTTTGATGTCGCGATCATGCTGATACTTGCCCCAGAGCTGTCTCATTTGAAAGAGGAATAATTCCTCAAATTTGATGCGGCGAGTTGCTTCATGGGCGGCGTCATGATCTGCGGGAAAGTGCAAATCATGAAGAGCCTTACTATGGGTTACTAACCGATACTGTTCTCGAAGGTAGCTCGGAAGGGTATCCTCCGCTCCTGGGAATCGCTCATCCAATAGCTTTATAATCGCCTTGACCATCCTCCGGCGCGTCTTCATGTTTACGCCCTTGGAATTGAATTTTTCTGTGCTTGGATACACTGGTTCAAAAGTCTCGTTGGCTCCTGCACGTTCGCTCAATTCTGGGTGAGCGATGCTTGCTCTGTTTTTAAAGACGTTCACTTTCCCAAAAACAGAATAGGCAGTCCCAACTTTGAGTGAACGAGCTGCATAGTATCCACCTCTAAACCATACGAGATCGACTTGACCGGTATCATCTTGTAAGGTTGCCGATACCCTCCTTTTAGCCCCTGTGCCGATGTGATTCACTCTCCTCAAAACTCCTCGAACGAATACATCACCATTCCCAACAGTCTTGAGTTCAGCAATTGGGGTTACCTGAGTTTTATCGACGTAGCGCAGCGGGAGCAAGTAGACCAAATCTCCCAACGTTCTAACCCCCAACTCCTCAGCGAAAAGTTGGGCTTTATCATCACCTATTCCTTTAAGACTGGTGATTGGTTTGGCTAGAAAATCTTTCCAAGCGGGTAGCACCTTGCAAAAATGCCAAAACTCGAGCGATTTACACAGAATGTATCAAAATTGTATTTTCAGGTATTTCTGCGAGCGAAGCGAGCAGTCACTTCCTTAGCGGGGCGCAAGTTGTATTACACAACTTCTACCCCACATAACTAGTTTGATACTAGAAGTAGTTTGCTGAGCTATATGCAGCTACTTTTGCAACTTAAACTACCATCAGTTATGGCCACTAGCATCAGACAAGAACAAGTCGGAGAACTCGTACGTCGCAACGTTGGGGTAGTGCTCCAAAGTGAAGGGAGTTACATCTATGGCTCTACTGCCTTTGTCACGGTTACAGAAGTGCAAATGACTTCAGATCTTGGAATTGCACGCGTGTATCTTTCTGTTTTTGGAACGGAAGACAAGCAATCCGTCATTCTTAAATTAGAAGATGAGTACCCGCGGATTAGACAGGCCTTAGGTTTTCGCTTACGCAAGCACGTCCGCAGAATCCCAGACTTACAATTCTATCTTGATGATACCTTAGACGAAATGTACCGTCTACGTGAGGTTTTCGATGAATTGAAGGAGGAGAAGAAGGACGGCGACGCTAAGAAGAAGGACGGCGACGCTAAGAAGTAGCAAGTAGCTGAAAGATTTATCAAAAAAAGTACAATTAAAGTGTGACCTAGGGTTAGCCTCTGCGTCTTAAGGTTGTATTTCGCAGGAAACAGGCGGCTTCTTTCCCAGAAAGTCGCCCTGCGAAACACCCTTATAACGGAGACTGATTTTGGTTAGAAAGGCCCTTTTGAGCAATCATAAGGGCCTTCTTTTTTGTGGAAATCAGTCTGAAGATTCCATTGGATGTATGATTGCGCTGAGGTTTTAATGAATTGAAGGATAGAGTTTATACCAAAGATTAAGCAGAAAACGCCCGCAGAGCGAGTGCGAACTACAGACGTTTCTAATGGGCGTCCTTATGAGAGCGTCCTTGGAGCCATTCAAAAATCAAAATTACCAATTCAAAATTGTGACCTTAGGTCACCCGTGCGTCTTAAAGTTGTATTTCGCAGGAAACAGGCGGCTTCTTTCCCAGAAAGTCGCCCTGCGAAAACCCCTAGAACGGAGACTGATTTTGG
>CALDTK010000022.1 GCA_937924035.1 uncultured Saprospiraceae bacterium
GTAAAACTCACACTTGAAGCAGTTCAAGCGCACCATTTTCTGCCTCCCGCATCATCTTAGCCTCCTCTTCAGTCTTGTCACCAAGACCACATAAATGGAGAAGTCCATGGACAAAAACCCTGTTGAGTTCATGCGAAACAGAGTCGTTAAATAGAGCTGCGTTCTCCGTAACTCGGTCAATAGAGATGTAGCACTCGCCCTCAATTTCGTTTCCGCAATCATCACTAAGATCAAAGGTGATGATATCCGTGTAGGTGTCATGATCAAGACGCTCAACGTTCATCTTTAAAAGGTACTCATCAGAGCAAAGCACATAAGAAAGTGCACGTATAGACTTGCCATATGTTTTGGCGACAGCTATCAACCAGCCCGACAATGCATCAGCATTTAAAGCAGGAAACTCGACATCAATAGAATCAAAATGAATGCCCTGTAGAGTATCACCATCATCCGGAATAGAGGGAAATTCCATTCTTAGTTAAGGCGTACGCCCAAAATTTGAGAACCCGTAAGCATTGGTATCAAGGCCAAACCGTCACCAAGCACCTCAAAATCAGCTGGGCCTTTTAAACGCTCGTCTTCTAACACAACCGTGGTCTCTTGCGACTTTAAACCATACTTCAGGATTTTGCCCTTGCCGCTAGGGTTCCAATCGGTGAAGTAGACATTCCCTTGGTGTTCGACCACACCGTCAAGCATCCCTGCATATGAACCAAGAGGAATGGAAGTACCATCAACAGGATTCACAGCAAGTAATCTTCCTGCAGCAGGATCCTGACCATTGTATTGGACAGCATAAATAACCGAACCGTCATTAGAAAGCTCGATGCCATTCACATTTGGAACATCAGCAATTTCTGTAATATCACCAGTAGCAACACCGACTTTCCAAATCTTACCTGCATCAGTGGCCGATACGAATATGCTCGATGCATCACTTGCGACTAAACCATTGAGGAACTTGGCTTTACCTGTAAAAGAAGCCGAGAATGACCTTGATCCATCAACGATAGAGAAACCTAACAACGAGTCGACATCAACCACAAACAATTGATTATCAATTACTTGCATTCCTTTCGGGGCGTCTAATCCCTCTATTACTTTATCGATAAAATTCCCGTTTGCATCATAAGAAGCGATATAACCATCACCATCCTGCGTCATGGGTTGTAATTCAGGACCAAAGTGCGCCGCATAGATGACACCTTTTCCAATAGCAACAGACTCTGCATTAGGAGCAACCTCCCAAACAGTCACACGATCGGATTCAGAGGCAGGAGTAGTTGGAATCTCTGTTTGCTCTGACGAAGAAGTACTTGAAGTACAAGAAAGTATGAGCGACAATAAAAGTGATAGCGAAAGAAACCGAAATGGGTGCATAGTGAACTGAACAGGTTATTGCCGTGAAGGTAATCGCACACTTTAAAACCCTACAAAACTTCTCAGGCAATCGCTACCCCAGATGAACCAGATGGAGATGCATTTGGGCCACACGTACATGAATAGCACATCTCGACTGTACGACCATCGTCATGAAAGGCAATCTCATCGGATAAGAGTTTCATGAGAAACACACCTCGGCCGCCCTCTTGCTCTAACGCTTCTTCAGTAGTTGGATCGGGAACACTATCGGGTTCGAAGCCACATCCCTGATCAATTACCACAACTTTGAGCTGAGCTTTTTCTCGGTATACTTCAACTCGCACACACTTGTCCTCATCAAAACGATTGCCATGACGAATCGCATTGGTAACAGCTTCAGTCAAGGAAACAAGTAAATTACCATGAACTTCCTCATTCAACCCATGACGCTCCATAAGGTCATGGACAAACTCATCCAACTCGGCAACGCTCGATAGCGCCGATGGGAGTTCTAGTATGACGTCTTTTTGAGACATGGAAGCTTTAGAAAAGTGAGACTACAAATGAACAGTAAGGACGTATACCACCGTTTACTCAATAGTATACGCCACTTTCTAAACGGTGTTACAGTGAATTGAGTTCCCGCTCCAAGTTTTTTAGCGTCTACTTTCCCTTAAGCTCTTCAAAATACTGCTCCACGAGTTGGCGGTAATAAGGGCGAAGTTCTGGACTAACCTCCCGATACAAATCTGTTTGCGCAGCGCGCTGCTTTAAATATTCCTCTAGCTGTGGTGGAAGGCTACGTTCTATCTGCTGTGCAGTTTTACTCTTTCGTTTTTGATCCTCGTCTTGCTGACGCTCTGCCTTCTCCGCTTCAAGAAGCCGGGTAAGAATTTGCTCTTGACGCTTTAACATTTGATTAGTTAAGCGCTTATTGACCAGGTCTTCCTCGATCTTGTTCATCTCATCAATGATGCCTTGAAGTTCTTGAGAACCTTTACCCTGCTCCTGCAATTTACGTTGCTTGTCACGTAGCTTCTTTCGAAGCTCAGCTTGACGCTGCGCCATCTCAGCAAAGTCCTTACTTGAAGTACCGTCGCCACCTTTGCCGCCAGCATCTCCTTTGCCTTGCTTCTTACCTTCAGCACGTTTCTTCATGTTTTCCATGGCGCGCTCCATTTGCTCCTTAAGGTCTTGCTGACCTTCGCTCATCTTATCTGAAGGAACATTACCACTCTTGCCCTTACCTTTTCCTTTGCCCTTGCCACCTGGCTTTTCACAGCTCTGGCTACCTGGCATTGATTGGGCCATTTGCTGTTGCATTTGCTCCATGGACTCCGATAGCATAAGCGCGAGATCATTGACATCGGTCATGATGCGCTGTTGATTATTGGCAGCATCATTCGTTTTGCGGTCTTCTAAATTTTTCAAGCCACGCTCCAACTGAACATTGATGTCACCAACTTTTTCAAGAACGAAACTCTCGATTTGAAAAACGCGCTTCGCTAAAGCTTGAAGACTATCCTCAACGATGCGGAAGTCGTCCTTTAATTTGAACTGACGCTGTACCTCTTCGATATATCGAGGCGTGTTTACTTCTGTTTTTCCAAACGAGCCGAGTAAATCCTCTTGGTCGAAAGAAATGGCAACAAGGTTCTCCAGCAATTGACGAAGGGCTTTGATGTCCTCCTTCATTTGTTCTTGCTGAGCACCACCGGCTGCGGCTTTCATATCGCCTGCCATCTTCTTCATCTTATCGGCAGCATCTTGTTGCTTTTGACCAGCTTTCTGATTTTGCTGTTGCTCCATTTGCTCGCCAGCATCTTCTTGATCTTTTTTGACGCCCTCTTGCTCTTCTTCCTCGATACCGGTGTCTTGTGGCTTTTCTAACTCCTCATTTTTCTTCTCGATGTCTTCGAGCTTCTCCGTAAGTTTCTCAAACTCTTCGTTAAGCTCTTCCTGCTTCTTTTGCTGTTCTTCGTTTTGCTCGCCGTCCTCTTTCTTCTTAGACTCTTCAGCGAGTTCTTCTTGTTTCTCTGCGAGCTCTTCCAATTTCTTTGCAGCCTCCTGCATATCGTACTCGAGCTCCAGCTTCTTAAAGAGCTCTTCTAAGCGATCAAGCTTTTGTTCTTGCTCATCTTCATTGGACTCCATTTGCTCCATCATGTCTAGCGCTTCATCCTTCTCGAGCTTTTCCATTAACTCTTGGATCTTTTCCATGAGCTCTTGCATTTCAGGATCTTGGAGCTCCTCGAACATCTCTTCGAGTTGTTCTTGCTTTTCCTGAATATCTTCCTCGGGTTGTTGGAACTCTTCTTGTTCTTCTAATTGCTTATCAAACTCTTCTTTCGCTTGATCGATTTTCTCCTGAAGCGCTTTTTGCTTTTCGAGGAGTTTTTGGAGCTCCTGCTTGGCTTGCCAATCAACTTCTTTTTCTTGGAGCAACTTCTCACGAAGCTCTTTCATTTTTTCTTGAATCTCTCTGGATTCCTTCGCACTTTCCTTGAGTTTCTTCTTGATGTCGTCACTCTGTTCTTCGCGAGCTTCCTCGTACTCATCGAGTGTTTTCTTTCTAAAGCTTTCCACTGGTGTTCGGGCACTCTTGGCACCGTTGACACCGTCGTTATCAAGCGTTTCGAAGTAGTATGAAATCTCTTCGCCTGGTTTTAGCGCAAGCTCAACCATATCGAAGGTGTACTCGAAAGTGCTTGTTTTGCCGGAAGGCTTACCAAGGTCTATCTGCTCGTTACTTGTACTTCCATTTGCCTTAGTACGTGTGTACACAAAACGAAGAGCGCTCAGCCCATAATCATCCGTAGCCTCGCCTGCAAAAAAGAGTACATTACGCTGACTTGAGTCACGGAAAGTCTCTGCAGAAATGCGCGGATGACGATCAGGTATAACCGTAATTCCATAGCGTACCGAATCTGCGCGAGGTAAAGCCTCGTTGCCACTGATCACCGTGTAAGGCATTGAGCGTAAGGCACGCCGGTCGTAAAGGAAGATTTGTCGTCCCTCTCGTTTAGCAGTATCTAAGGTTTCGCCAAAACGCAATTCAACTTCATCCGTCTGCTCAGCCTCAATCGTCCAACGAATCCGAGTCCCTTGTGGAATGGTGAGATCGCCAAGATTATCGAGCGTTTCGTCACGTCGGCCTGTATACCCAGGGTAATCCAACTGAACGTTAAAGCCCAAAAGGTTGGGTTTTTTAACAACAGCCAGCGTGTGTTCGATACTTTCAACGTCACCACTCACGAAATTGAAACCTAGCTCATCAGCCACGTTTTGGAAGTTGTAGCTAAACCTACCTCCTCCTTCAGGACGCATACGGTAACTATTTCCGTCAATATTGATGTACGCCTCAGCTGGAACTAAAGGACCTTCAGCTTGAACGGTAAGCGGATAGTCTTCAAATTGAACGACTGAGAGGTCGCCTTCCGGCAAAACAAACGTAAACGGCGCTGGGCGTTCAAAGTCCTCGTTGTTACGAACGATACGAGAAGTTGAATCCGTAATAAGTGTTGGTGCGGCAACTAGCAGAACTAAAAGCAGCAACAGTGGAGGAAGCGCGTAGCGTAGGTACTTTTTGTTCTCGCCTAAGTCAATGGCCTTACGAAATGGAACGGGTTGAAGCTCAGAACTCTTCTGCTCAATACCGGCCAAGAGTAGATCAGACTCTTCGGTTTGAGCACGTTGGCCAAGTTGGAGAAGGTTGAGCAGTTTGTCCTGCACATTTCCGAAATGGTCGCCAATGATAGAAGCTGCTTTCTCGTGAGAGATCACTTTTCCTAGTTGAAAATAGTGAGCTGCAGGCAACAAGATCCAAACAACGGCACAGATGGCCGACAGCCCTACAAACCCGTAGAACAGGGCTTTGCGGCCTGCGCGATCAAAATAAAAGTTGCCTTCGAGTAGGTTGATAGCCAGGAAGGCTAGCCCTACTACAGCAAAAGTGTAGAGTGTACCTCGAATAATTTGATTGAGGTAGAACTTCCGAATAAACTGATCGAGCCGCTGGATCAAAGCGGCATAGGCGTCGAGTTGTGGCATATGCTAGTAATGACTGACAAACGAAGTATTCGTTGCAGGTACTGTTAGTAACGTAATGTAAGCTTGTTCGTTGCGTGCCGCCGCGATCCTTACGATTTTGGCAAAACCTTGTCTATTACCACTAGTGAGTCAAACGCTCAATTTCCCTCTTCTTTTTCATGTAACTGGCTGCGCTTATCCCTTCTCCTTCACTAAATCCTACGACAAATCGATTGGGTTTAAGAAGCTGAGGGCTTGCCCCTGGCGAACGGCCAAAACCCGCGACTACCATACCATCTGGAGAATTGATTCCTATCGTATCGTTCCCCAACAAAGAATAATGATCAACTAGGCTATCTGTAGATACCTGAACCATGAATAACGTCCGCTCAACATTGTCGTTTCCGAAGTAATACCAGTCTCGCGGAGCAACCTCTTCACCTCCATTAAAATGATCTAATTGCGGATAAGATGGAAGGCTTTCATTCGTTGCGTAATAGGTTTTCTTAGGCTGATACTTCCCTCCCGCTGGACCTTCGTACAAAAACCAATAGGCGGATGTATCGCTTACATCATGTACATCCAACTGCACATGGTGAAGATTAAACGTCCAAGTCCATGCCCACGGACCTTTTGGCGTATGACAGAGCACTTGATTGGCGCCGACTATTTCGCTAATCACACCGCTATGACCAGGGTGCCCAGCGCCATCAAATTGTCCTCGAAAAACAAGATTGGGTATGCCTCGATACGAAGAGGCTGCGCTTGGCGGGTATTCACCCCAAGGTTCTGGTTTATAAGCAATCCAGTCATTGCCATCAGAATCAATCATACTACTTAACCCACCCGAAGCAGAGTCGAGCAAGTAGGTAGCCGAAGGCGTAACTATTCGAAAATGCGTGCGGTCTAAATAATCTTCTACTGCTACCGTAGCATTGGTTTGCTGGGGCCAAACAAACTCATTTGGAGTGGAGGTGTCTGCCGTTCCACAAGCAACAATGATCAGAATGCAAAGGGTGAAGGCCGAATATTTCATGTTTACTGGATTGCATCGTTACGCCACAGGTGCACGAATTTATGTTGATCCCAGCCGATGCCGAGGATATCCAGATCAGCGTCTCCATCCATATCAAAGGCACGTGCCCCGAGGTGGTTTTCCTTGCCTTTATCTATTTCGCTTACGCTAAAACCTGCCTTCCCATCATTAATCCATGCTTGAAGAGCTAGACGCTTTCCTTTGTGTTCACTCGTTAAAAGGTCTACATCTCCATCGCGGTCAATGTCTACGGCATGCAGGTTGTTCATGGAGTATTGTGTGACGACATCTTTGCGCACAAAACCAGTATCTGACTGAATGAAGATCCAAAGGTTGGCGTCGGGTTCAAGCCCCGGATACCGTTCTTCAGATACGGCAACGTCTGTCCTTCCATCACCATTAAAATCGGCTGCTTCTACTCTATCTGTTGCGTTAATAGTACGTCCAACTTCATGTCGCTTCCAAGGTGTGGTGAGTGTGCCGTTGTTTTCATACCAACTCACAAAGGTCGGGACTTCTGCATCTCCTCCTTGATCTCGGTAACCAGCAACTAAATCTAGGTCTCCATCGCTGTCCATATCGGCAACTGCAAAACCCTCATCACTTGCATCAACGGCAACCAAATTGACTGCCCAGTTTTGAGAATCATCAGGTGTGATTACATAAAGACCGCCTTGTGATGCGTAAATAACTTCTTCTTTTCCGTCTCCAGTAAGGTCCGCTGTGCGATAACCTTGTCCGTTATGATGCCCTGTGGGCGGGACTTGGGCTACCACGTCTTGTGCATAATTTCCATCTGCTCCTCTTCGAAAACGCATGACATCAGGAAGCGACTCACCGAGGATGAAGCTGTTTGCTCCTTTGCCTAAAATCAGGTTTGCATCAACATTATGGCCTAGGTCTTCTTTCACCCAAACCTCGCTCATATCACCACCTGGATTGAGGTAAACATTACGACCAGAGACGATGTCCGCATCACCGTCTCCATCTACATCACCCATGGCCAAACCGAAGTATCTCAGCCACTCCGGGTCGTCAAACTCACCCCACATTGCTTTACTAGTGTCTATTTGAATGTAGGTGAAGTTGTCGACCGTTAAGGTTTTTTGAGACGAGTCAACTGCTGATGCTGAAACAGCATTATCTGTACCGCAACTGGTAAGGAGAACCAAGCCACAAACAAGTAGAATAGAAGCAGATCGAATAGTGGTAGAGAAAGGGTGCATGTAGCTGGATTATTTGGTTTGGTTCACTAACACATACAGCTCTCTTGACTCATGATCTGGATAGCGAAGAATATCCATGTCACCATCCCCATCATAATCGGTGACGCGACCATTATAGATACCTCCTGTTTCATGTGTAGTTGTTTCGAAGCTTTTGTGGTCTCCTGAATTTAAAAGAACATGCACAGGAAATTCTGTGAGACCACGCTCAAGGTTGACTGCCCTGCCTCGATTGGTTCCAGTGACTATGTCTTTGTCTCCATCTAGATCCATGTCATACACCATGAGGGTGTGTGCCGCTGGAATGGAATCCAAAATGATTGTTGGACTCCAAGCCCCATCAGGTTGACGTGTGTAATAAGCGAGCGGATACCCAGCATTCTCACTATGCGTCATAAAAACTTCGTTGGCCCCGTCATCGTCGATGTCAGCAATGAACGTTTTGGTTGCATTGATCGACCAGCTGTCTTTGTGGTGCGTTTGGTTGTGCCAACGGTCATCTATACTAGTGACGATCCAGTTTCCTGTTAAATCGCCACCTGGGTTGGAAAACGTGTATCCATTCGCGGCTACATCGAGATCACCGTCGCTGTCAAGATCTCCAATATCCATTCCTTCATGGATTCCTTCTTCTGTGAAATCGGCTACCATTGTGAATGAGCCGTCAGTATTATGTCGATGAATTCGAACGTTGTGCTCGTCAAAGGTCATGACTGCCAAGTCTGCCAAACCATCAGCATTGAAATCTCCGATGCTCATGTCTTTGACGGCACCTTTGCCTTTACCTATAAGGTGTTCGACCCAATCGCCGCTACCCTCGCCAGAATTCTCGTACCAAAAAATTGTAGCTGGAGCTGCGGCATCCATCCACTCGCCAGGATGCTTTACGGCAAGCACATCGATATCACCATCACCGTCCATGTCTGCTGCCTCTAGATCACCTGCAGCGAAACCTCCTCCAGAAATAGGCGCTTGGGCAATGACCACATCTTGCCAGATGCTGTCTTCTAGTTGCCCCACTTTATAACCAAGGTACCCGCTCGCATCATTGTTTCCTTCTATGAAAACGATGTCTTCAAGTCCATCGCCATTCAGATCTCCATGGGTCAGTGCCCACCAGTAGCGAGCAGAATCAACGACTTGAATTTGCTCAAACTTCAGAGGTTTTGCCGAAAGGCTAGTAGTAAAACCACTATAGGGCTGCTGCTTTGAACCACAAGCTAGACAGGCCAAAAACAGAAGCGTAAATGAGAAATATTTCATAGCGTAGAATTAATGAGGAATATACTTCAAGCCAGCGTCTTACAAACAATAACAGAAAAAGATGGCAGATTAAGACCATACAAACATTTCGGTATATGGAGGTTTTTTGAAATCCGTTTTTGGCTTTGCCCCCGTAGCTATTATCAAATGAGAAGCTCAGCCGCTTCTCCATTATTCATCAAGCAAACCCAATCTAATGAAACTCCAATACTCCCTTGTGTTCACTTTTATACTTACAAGTTTATCTGTAGCACTCTTCGGACAACAGACTGTATCAACAGCAGCCGACTCAGGTCCTGGTTCCTTGCGTGCAGCAGTACAACTAGCTTCTTCTGGAGAAGAAATACGATTTTCAAACAGCCTCAACGGTCAGACAGTAACACTGAGTTCACCTTTGGTAATCACTCAACCCGTTTCAATCAATGGAGGAAATGCTCGCAGCGCCAGACTTCGCGCACAATTAGTATTTCAAAATGCCGGTTCAGTCACCCTTTCAAACATCACGTTTGAAGGCAATACTGCTATTTCAGGAGGTGCGATTAATTCAACTGATACTGACCTCAAAATTTTTAATTCGACTTTTGAAGACAATGTTGCAACTGGCGACATGGCCACACAAGGTGGAGGAGCGATTGCCGTCTCTGGCGGCTCTCTCTACGCGGAAGAAACTAAGTTTATAAACAACCAGGCAACGGGAATAAGCGGATCTGGTGGAGCGATCATCAACAAAGATGGTGGCATGCTTCGCTTGGTACGCTCTTCGTTTACGGGCAACTCTGCCAGTCGTGCAGGTGGTGCTATTGAGGATGTCTCAGGAGCAAGCACTACGCTCAACTTTTTTCAAATTGACTTTGTGGGTAACACCACAGGAAGTGCCCCAGGAAATGGTGGAGCCTTTCACATTACCGGACCTGGTAACGTCAAAGTTTTCGGTGGAAATGTTGAAGACAATGTTGCTGCTGCTGAAGGCGGTGGTTTTTGGAACGGAGCAGGTAGAATGGAACTCAAAGACGTACGTTTCATTAATAACGAAGCAAACGGAAACGATGCAGACCAAGGTGGTGGCGGACTCTTCAATTTAAGTGGAGTAGTAGTCATGACAGGTTCTACCAGCTTTCGCCAAAACAAAGCGCTCGGTACAAGTGGATCTGGTGGTGGCCTCTTCAACGATGTTGGAGGTATGATCGAAAGCTATAACACTAGCTTTGAAGATAACCAAGCCAACCGTGCAGGTGGTGGTGTTGAAGATCGCTCAGGAGCAGCAACCACATTGCGCTTTGCGGACGTAAAAATGATTGGCAATAGCGCAGGAAGCAATCCTGGTAATGGTGGTGGATTTCACATCACTGGACCTGGCAACGTTGAATTACACAGAGGTATAGTAAGCAACAACATCGCAAGTGCAGAAGGTGGTGGACTGTGGAACGGATCAGGATCGATGCTCGTTTTAGGAACACGCATCACTGATAACGTGGCAAGTGGAGACCTAGCTAACCAAGGTGGTGGCGGCATTTTCAATGCTGGCGGATTTCTAAAGGTCGACAACAACGCAGAAATTTCAGGGAATAAAGCTGATGGAGCAAGTGGCTCTGGTGGCGGTATCATGAATGGTGAGATGGGCGAAATGTCTGTCGTCAAAGCACTGATTAAGGATAATGAAGCATCTCGCGCAGGTGGCGGAATCGAAGACAATTCTGGACCTACAACAGTATTCTCCTTATATGAGGTGACCCTAAAAGACAACTTTACTGGACCAGCTCCAGGCAACGGTGGCGGACTTCACATCAGTAGTGGAGGAGACGCTAAAATCTATGGCGGACTCGTCATTGGCAACGTCGCTGCCCGTGAAGGTGGCGGACTCTGGAATGGGTCAGGCCTTATGGAAGTAGACGGTACAACTGTCAAAGAAAACCTTGCAAATGGAGACGATGCAATCCAAGGTGGTGGTGGAATATTCAATAGTGGAGGTACACTCATCATGACCAATGAAGTAACTATTAGTGACAATGTCGCAGCGGGTACTAGTGGTTCAGGTGGTGGACTCTTTAATGCTGCTGGAGGAACTATCAAAGCATATGACATCAACATTGCTCGCAATACAGCTAACCGTGCTGGTGGTGGATTTGAAGATGCATCGGGTGCAGCAACAACAGTAGAGTTTTATGATGCCAACATCGTAGACAATACCGTATTCACTAGCCCTGGTAATGGTGGTGGAATTCACATCTCTGGTGCGGGTAACATGATTATCAAAAACTCGAACATCGACCGCAACGAAGCAGGACGCGAAGGTGGCGGACTTTGGAATGGAGCAGGTGAAATGCGCGTATACAATACAAGCATTGAAGACAACCTAGCCCTTGGTAATGAAGCAAACCGCGGTGGTGGTGGTGCCTTCAACAATGGAGGGTTCTTAGCCTTTTACGATGGCTGTCGCATTCAAGATAATCACGCAACTGGAACAAGTGGTTCTGGTGGTGGAATCCTCAACAATGATGGAGGTCGTCTAGAAGTGACAGGAACACGTATTGCACGAAACTCTGCAAGTCGTGCTGGTGGTGGAATCGAAGACACTTCTGATGAATCTGTTGTCATCTCAAATACAGACTTGTCTGAAAACACTACAGGTTCAACTCCAGGTAACGGTGGCGGACTTCACGTCACAGGATCAGCAACAGTAACAATTACTGATTCAGATGTGAAAGGTAACGTGGCTGCTTCTGAGGGTGGTGGATTATGGCACGGTACAGGCGTCATGAACGTAACCAACACGAGCATCAAGCGAAACATCGCAAATGGTACAACCGCAACAGAAGGTGGTGCTGGAATCTTTGTCTTGCGCGGATTACTCAACGTTACAGATTCGGACATTGCGGACAACGTTGCAAGCAACGGAAGCGCTTCAGGTGGAGGTCTATTACTAGACAGTCTTTCAAACGCTGTTCTTACCAACGTAACCTTCCGTAACAATACAAGTGCACGTGCAGGTGGAGCAATCGAAGACAACTCACGAGGAAGCACTACTGTAGAAGTTGTTGATTGCCAAATCAGAGACAACACAACCGGTAACAGACCTGGAAATGGTGGTGGAATTCACATCACAGGGAATGGCAACATGAACATCACAGGTGGTGTAGTAAAAGGTAACGATGCAGGCGCCGAAGGTGGTGGACTATGGAACGGATCAGGAACAATGAACGTGACTGGTGTATCAATACGCAGCAACAAAGCCATGGGAGACGATCCAACCCAAGGTGGTGGTGGAATCTTTAATAATGGCGGTACACTAAACGTGATGCGTTCGACCGTTGCTTACAACAAGTCTGAAGGCGCAACAGGCCTTGGTGGAGGTATCAATAATGATAGAGGTACAATGACAATTATGGTTAGTACAGTAAGTAACAACGAGTCTGCAAGCAATGCAGGTGGAATCGTAAATACTGGTACGATGACGATCAACAGCTCGACGATTGCGAAGAACCGCTCTGCAAACTTCGGAGGAGGAATCGGCCAAGCTGCAGGAGCTGTTAGCGTAACACTTAGCAATACAATCGTTGCCGACAACCGTGCTCCAAACCGCGGAAGTAACCTAGACGTAGCAGCCGGCATGTATATAAGTGCTGGTTACAACCTCATCGAAAGCGATGATGCGAATGTGTTCACTGCTCAAAGTACTGACGTCGTAAACGTGGATGCTCAATTACGTGGACTTGCAAACAATGGCGGACCTACACTTACTCACGCTCTTGACTGCGATAGCCCTGCAATTAATGCAGCTGATCCATCGAATTCGATGGATGACCAGCGTGGCTTTAGTGTTGTAGGAACGAGAGATATTGGAGCTACTGAAAAGCAAAGTGCTTGCTTCAACAGTCCAACTCCAATCAGTACATCACTTGTCGCTGAGTCAACTTTCAACCTCTATCCTACTGTAAGTCGTGGAGAGGTAGTTATGCTGGAAACTGATTTCACAGAAGAAACATTTGTCTACCAATTGGTGAATGCAAATGGCAACCTGATTCGTGAAATGAATGCTATGGGTGACAAGCAACAGCTTGACCTCAATGGTTTGGCACCAGGCAACTACTATGTTCGCAAGGTGAGTCAAACTGGAGTTGAAACGAAGCTTTTAACGATCGCTCGTTAAGCTTAAGGCCAAATACTTAGAAGCTATTAGCCGCAAATCTCAATGGTGAGGTTTGCGGCTTTTTATTCACCATAAATTAAAACAATGTCAAAGGCAAAAATAACATTTAAGTGATTAGAAGCTCTTTTTCAAACAATGCATATGAAGCCTCTTGATACTGGAATGCTTCAGTAAACCGAAGAGATGGGTTACCTTCTCTCATAAGGCAGAAAATAATATCGTCGTAATATCTCTTAAAGCTTAGCATGCCGTAAGCACCAAGAAAATTCATCAAACCTTGTTGACGATAGTCTGGATGTATACCTTGCGTTTTAGCCAACAACGTACGGTGCTTCAGCAATGGATAGTGCTTTTCATAAATGGGTCGTTCGTTTAGCTTTAAAGGCAGGTAATTAGGATAACAAAGACTAATTCCAACCAATTTACCTGTGCCTCGTTCGGCTAATAATACGGAGGTATTAGGACAAAGCATTTCGGCGAATTCTGCATTATATATCAATTCAAATTCAGCAAAATCAATAGTCTGAAAACCAGGATTTAAACCAAACACATCGCATACCAATTCAAATATTTCTAATCGGTAGTTTTTCCAACTCTCTCGATTAAGTGATATAAAATCAAAAGACAGTTCTTTTAACCCTTCAATCAATTCTTTCTTGTCGACATACGCTTTAGGAATAACCTCAGTATTGAGCAGCCTACTTGAGTAATTGATGCTTTCAGAGTAACCTATTTCCATCAATAATTTTTGGCAATAAAGAGGATTGATAGGTTCATTATTAAATTGATTCCAAGGAGCATTACTTGTTCGAATTCTATTAGCGTGAAAGGTGTTAAAGTTTTTAGGCCCCTCTATCCTCATACAACCACGTTGAATAGCCCATATTTCCAGTGCTGCAAAGAGATTAGCATTCTGTACACTATCATTTTCTGTTTCCCAGAAGCCAAACAAAGCAACATCTCCTCCAGTTGGATGAATACCTAAAACCCGTGCCTTGCCCTCTATCATAAACAACTCGATAGCGGCTTTTTCATATTGAAATTTTAAAAGCTCTTCAATATGCCCTGGAGATTCTTCGACAACTAGTCCTGCACGATCGAAGAGTCGTTTCTTCAACTGGAAAAACGAACTAGGTAATTGTCCAGGACCCGTAATCGTTCGCTGAATAACGTGACTCATATTCGTTCAGCTTTACCGGTGCCACCATCTATTCGAACCTTATCTCCCGATGAAAGCGCTTGAGTTATCCCTGGCACATTAATAATAGTTGGAATGCCTAGTTCGCGCAATACAATTACAGAATGTGAAAGGCTCGAACCTCGTTCGATAATGATGCCTTTGCAGCCTGGAAACAAGGGTACCCAACCGGGGTCTGTACGAAGTGCACAGAGTATTTTACCTTCAAGAGGAGCATAGTCATCTGGCCCAGAAACACAAACAACCTCCCCTTCTGCAATTCCTGCAACAGCTGCTTGACCTTGCCATTCTGTATCATCGGGAGATGCGACGGCTGCTGTTTGGACTCGACCTGGTAGATACACCCGCCCTGGTGGTTCGTCCTTTTGCCATTTCTCCAGCTGAGCCCTTCGTTTTTGCAAAACGGAGATAGGAACAACCTGGCGATGTTGCCAATAATCTTCTAGCTCGTCAATCCTCCAAAGGAAGATGTCACCTTCTTTTTCGAGGATTCCTTTAGACAATAAAATCGCATCCATTCGTCGGTAAACACTACGGTACATCCCAAACAACCGAGTGCGTTGCAAGCGTAGAGCCTCACGTCTAAAAATGCCATCACGTAGGGGTGTAATCCAACTTGGACTTTCTTTACTCGTAGAAGTAACAGAGAACGAAGACTCATGATCTAACATAGGGCGTAAGTATCGTAACAACAAAAAAGGATCAACCCGAATAGTGACGATTTCCATTTTGAGTTCTCCCATTACTCGATCTCCATATTGCTTGATGTACGCTTGAATAGAAGCGTAGAACTCAGGGTACCGATTGGAGAGTATTTCAAATAAATCTGGACGCCCAGCTCTTAATTCCTCCAAAAGATCTCTCTGCCCTTTTGCTTCGTGTGCAAGCGTCTGCAACCCAAGCATTGGAGCCATAGAAGGTAAAGTGGATTCATGGTGAAGGTTGTCTTGAAGCCAAGCATCAGGATCAGAGACACCCATTTTTTCTAGCCGACGATGTGCTTTACCATTTTTCATCATCACGTAGAAATCGTTAATGATGGGCACTTCCCAGCGCTCTAAGAGCTCGTGGTTTAAAGTGTTGTACCAGGCTTGACATTTCTCTTCTGAAAAATGATTTGGCTCGTCTTCATAAAATCGTTCGAACACCTCTTCAAAGTGTTGCTCAAAGCGAATGGCCTCTTTTGGCAATCGTTTAAATCCCCAAAGCAAGCGTATCGCATTAATCGATAGCGACGGAAGCCGTTTCAGCATTTGCCAGAATGTCAATTGGCTGTTGACGACAAAAGACACTGGATTTTCCAAGCCCATCATTCTTTCGAGGTCTGACTTATTTTGCCGAAAGGAGGGTAATAACTGTAAGCCTTTGTACCAATTATTGATGTTGTAATAGACCCTTCCTTGGTGATGATGAAGCAGGTTTTCGACTACCTCTTTTTGAGAGTCCACTTTGCTCCGGGAGAGTCCCAAGGCCAGCATTGTCTGACGGTACACGGTCTCATAGGCACGTTGAGCGAAAGAAAAACTCAACTCAGAAGTAACTCCACAATAGCTCTCCTGAATATTCGCATTATCGAGTACGATTTGGTCAACCGCTGGTGTCGTGATTGGACGCAACTGTAGCCAATGGATTTGGTCATTAACGATGCAAAATTCAATGTCTAGCGGGTAGCCCAACTCCGCCTCAAGCTTAGTACTGGTGTCATAAAGTTCCCGTAAAAGTGCGTTCGAAAGACTGGTCTCTCCCTCAGGTATATGACTCCAGTACACCTGTTGACTCGACTTATCGAACGCTACCTCGGCAGGGTCGCGTTCACCTTGAACGAGTGCTTCACCTGGCCCATCAACGGAATGAATCAGCAATTCATTTGGGTATGGAGGGTAGGTTGTAAAAAGGACGCCGCTTTGATCCGCCTCTATCCATTCCTGAATAACGACTGCTGGCTTGAGACGACTTGAAAGGTCTAAATTGCTACGATAGGCTTTCACTCGACTGCTACCCGCGCTTCGCACTACTTCTTCAATTGCAGTAAGCAAGTTATCGGGTTTCACCTTCGTCAACGTATCCAGCATCCCTGGGTGAGCATGTTGTTGACCGTCCTCACCTAGTGCGGATGAGCGTACTGCAAATAATTCAGCTTTCGCCAAAACCTCTTGAATACCAACAATGGCTTCACTCTTCTCCCATCCTTCCCGAAGGGTATAATCCTCTCGAAGGAACGGTTCAAATAGTGATGCTGAAAGTGCCACAAAGGCAGGCACTCTACACCCAGCATGTTTTAACACGTTTAACCCGTGAGCTTTACCTCCTATCTCGTGCGAAGAATCTTTCATCGTTATCACCTTTTTAGGAGCCAAAAATCAAAACGACATAACTCGCCAGCATATAGATTGAGGTGGCTAACTCCGCTTTCCGAAACGCAGGCTCGGCCTTACCCCGAAGAGCCCCGCGATACTTCATACTAACCCAAACAGCGCATCCAATAGCTATGAGGTACGCCCACCAATCCATTTGCAATTGCCAAAAAAGCAACCCCTGACAAAGAAGACTCAGCCATAGCACTCCAAGTATAAACCAGACGGCTCTTGGCAGACCCAACAAGCTTGAATAGGTTACGATTTCGGGTCGTTCCGCTTCAAGACTGTGGGTTTTACGAGCAAGTTCAAAGACAAAACCACCCAATAAACTGAGCACCATAAGGATACCTAATGTTGGAGTTGCATCGGGTCGATATGCAAACCAAAGCCAGGATACCACAAGTGGCATTACAAGCATGTGGCTTATCGCATAAAGTACCAATCGCTTACTCAACCATTCACCCACGAAAAACTCATATCGCATGAGCAGCGAGTACAAGAAAGCAACTAACCAAAATGCTACAGCAGTCCATGAATGCAAATAAGACCAGATAAGCTCGCTTAAGGTAAAAAAAGTAGATATTCCAATGAGAACAGGAATCGAAATTCCTCCAGATTGAAGTATGCGATCTGGATGGTTAACGGAATCAATTGCAAAATCCTTAATTTCATCCATTACACGGAGTCGAAAAAAGAAACTTATTGTAGCTAGGATACCGAGACAGAATACTAAATCGAACTTCAATGCTAGTTTTGTAGTACTAAAAACAGCAAGGTAAATAATAGCAAAAAGCATCATATTTACAAAAGGAAATCGTTCTTTTAGATAGGCTGTTAAGCGAATGGTACTCATAATTATCTTTAAGACGAAAATATACAAATGATGGCACCGAAATTTATGAAAAAGTATCGATTACTAGGGCTTATTTTAGTAATAATCCTTTTAATTTTAAGTGGACCAGGTTTACAAACGGCAATGGTCGTAAATAACTCTCTAAATATATGGTTCAACGGTGATAGTTCTGAGCTCAAAACATATCAGCTATTTCAAGAGCAATTTGGGAGCGATGAACAAATATTGATTATGCTTGAATTGGAAGGTGGTCCAATTAAAGAACAAGAGGCAAAGAGACTTCAATCGCTCCACAATAAGCTATTAGCACTTGAAGAGGTGGCTACTGTGCTATCGCCCGCCGATTTAGCCTTGCCTGAGAGAAGACTTACTGGATTAATTTTCAAGCAATTTTTAAGTAATCGCCCAGAACGTCAAGCAAGATTGTTAAAGAGGTTCCCCATGGTAAGCAAGCAATTGTTTAGTCCAGATATGAAGGCCTGCAAAATGATCGTACAACTGAACGCAGAATTAGATATAGATGCAGAAAGAGGCAACATGGTTACCCAAATAAAAAAGGTTGTTGCCAAAGAATGGGGTAAAGAACAGTTTGCGGTTGGTGGTATATCAGTTGTATTTGCAGCACTAAATCAACTTACCGAAGAGCAATTTGGTCTTTTTGTACCGTTGATGTACGCTGTAATGCTACTCTTTATGCTATTCATATCTAGAAGTTGGAGAGTTTGTTTGATTGCCTTTTTAACAATGGGAACAGCCACTACTATTTGTCTTGGCTTATATGGGTGGATAGGCCACCAACTCAACTTAATGACAGTTCTCATACCAATGGTTATTCTATTACTTAGTAGCCTTGATTTAATGCACTTACTATATGTATGGAAAAGAGACCCCAATAATGGTTTAAGTCAAGCCGTAAAAAAGGTTTGGAAACCAACCTTAATCACCACACTTACAACCATGCTTGGTTTCTTATCACTATTTTCTAGTCCGATGGCCATTTTACAACAGTTTGGATTGTACTCCGCGATTGGAGTTGGACTGTGTCTACCCCTCACCTATTTATTTGCAGCATGGCTTTGGCCAAAGAAATCAGCTCAACGTACTGGTGCTAATAAAAACAATAGTAGAGCTCAAAAGTGGCAAGCATGGCTTGAAAGAAATCGGGTCGGCATAGCAATAGGTTTTGGCGTAAGCTTAGTTCTTTTTATTCTAGGTATTACAAAACTTGAAAGTGATACATATACACTTGGATATCTACCTCAAACCAATCAAGCAGTATTAGATCATGAAAAAATACAGTCCGCTTTTGGTTCCTACATACCGCTTGAGTTGTTGCTCAATAGCAAGAAAGGAAATTCCTTAAAAGACAGTACACATTTTAGTCAAGTATTAGCACTTACCGACAAACTAGAAGAAGCAGGTTTTACACCGCAATTGGGAATGCCTCAATTAGTAAAATTCACTGCAAAACAACTAGGGTCAAAAACATCATCTGAAATCGCTGCGAAGACGCCACAGTCCTTTGCGCTTCTACAAAAGCATTTTGAAAAATGGGCAAATACGTACTATCACGAAGCGACCGAAACGGCACGGGTAACAATCTTCGGATCAATGATGACAGCGGGAGAATTAGGTGAACATATCGAAGAGCTGCAAAACATAGGCTCAGGTTTTCCGATTGAAATTAAACCAGCGGGCTACCTCCCTCTATATGCACAATTGGTACCTGCAGCTACAAGAAGCCAAACCATTTCACTAATCACTGCAGCATTGCTTATCGGGTTGCTACTGTGGTTGTACCTGAGATCCTTTCGACAAATGATCGTTGTACTCGCTACACAAATTTTTCCATTGGCAGGCATGTTTGGACTCATGGGTTGGTTTGGAATTGAACTCGATATCGCAACCGCTAGCATCGCAAGTATTGCACTCAGCTTCTGCGTAGATGACAGCATTCACTTTTCATCTGGATATCGTAGACACAGAAAAAACGGTTTAGATCATAATAGCGCTATGATTGAAGCTTTATCGCATACCGGACATGCAATTGTCTTCTCAAGTTTGATGCTACTCCTTGGTTTTGCTTGCATGTTATTCTCACCCCTCAAGACGGTATTTCTGTTTGGAGGACTTTGCATCGTGATCATACTACTTGCACTTGTCTCACAAATACTACTCTTCGGGTTTTTACAACAATGGATCGTTGGTGAACGAACTTGATTGAGAGTCTATGAACAGAATTTAAGGTGCTTTCCTAACGCAGCATAACCTCGATGCACACGAGGTAAAAATGCATAAGGAGCAACCGCATGTGCCATGGTATACATGCCAAGGCGGTGCCAACCAAACGTATACCAAGTTAGGCGAAGTGATTGTTGCCAAAGTTCATCGTTACCCCATACTTCCCACTTCGATGATAACTGCTTGCGGTAATGATCAAGCAATTCTTCTATCTGATCAAATCGGTTTTCCTCCAGTACAAAGCTTAAGAGTTCGATGACATCATAAACAGGAACATGACTGCAGCTAAGTTCCCAATCGTAAAGACAAAAACTTCCATCTTCTCGAAAGCATGCGTTACGAGGATTAGCATCATTATGGACAAGCGTTTTGGGTAGTGCATCAAACAGGCTTGAAAAAGCCTCTATCCGATTCAGCCCAGAACACAAAGTCTCAAAAACACCGGAGGAATAAAACTCAGGAAAGTGCTTCTGGTTTGTCTGTAGAAGTGTATCCCATAGAGGAGCTTCTTGTAAGTAGTATTCACTCGAACCAGTGTCCGCCCAAGCAGTTTGGCTCAACACGTTCGTTCTCTCCTTGGCGTATACATGCCAATTGGCGATATCACTCAAAGCCCTATGCAGGTGAACATCGCACCACTGGTCGACATCCATCACAGAATTGAGAAGCGTACAACCTGATAAATCTTCAATTAGAAGCTCATATTTTTCTTGCTCCTGGTCAAGCGCGAAGCCCAACAGTTTAGGTTGGATTTCATGAGGAAGCTTGCTATACACTTCTACCTCTCGGATGTGGGTATTGGAAAAACCTGTTGTTGATGAATGCTTTGCATAGACGGAACCCAATGCAGGATCACAAGCATTAGCCAACCCTGCGAGCATTTCAGCAATTTCAGAACCCGGTGGCTTAACTTTTAGCACCAAGCGATCATGCTGCTCTGTGCCTTCACGAACCCAACGTAGGTCAAGACCGAAGTGACCGATGCGTCGTGTTGTTTGCTGAGCTGTAAGTGTAACCAAGATGCTTGCACTGTTGTCAATCTCATATGGCTCTACCGAAAGTACTTCAACAGATGGCCCATATTGAGCCTTGAGCAATTGGGATAAATGGGGCTCATTTAAAAAATCACTATCCATTTTCATAATTAATTCTTTAGGTTAAAAACTCTCACTTATATCGAATTATCGAAGACATGAAGCGCATCAAAATAAAAGCAATCTTCATCTTCACTTAGTTGCTTAGAAAGTGACGATTGATATGCAGGTAAAGACCGAAGTTTTCCACCCTGATCGTTTAATAAATTCCAATAGACAAAACGGAGTTTAGGTCTTTGAAGTAAGGCTGAAACAGTTGTCTCAAAGACTTGAGCACTTGTGTACTCGAAGATGTTAGACAAGCTTGCTTTACCAACCTTAGCTCCTGCGGGGCTTTCAAGAAAGTCGATTGCTTCACCAACCACAAGTTCAAGCTTATGAAAGTACTTTTTAAGATTTCCATAATGCTGCCTCTGATAACAAGGTGGACGTAGCCTTTGCGGCATGTTCGCAGGACCAAAAAAGAAAAACCTAGAAATATAACTGTCACCCAAAAGGTGATGCTTCAAGTATGTACAAAGTCGTTTATAAAATTGCTCACCACCAGCTTCTTCCGTATATTTAAAGAGCGCTGGATCACGTCCTTTACTAAGATTTTGTCTACTAAAGTATTGAACGAATATATCTTCAAATCCAGTTTCTTTTAGCTGTATAAATATATCCTCTTGGAGACTTAATGTTGTAGCTTCAAAAAGCGCTTCCATAAGCAATTTTTGAGCTTGATTCAAATTAAGATAGAATTGGCAGATGTAGTTTTCAAGTCGACCCGCCAACAACAGTCCATACGTATGCTCTTCAAAGATTGGCGCCCAAAATGATCGATCTGTTTCGGTTAGAGCGCTAAGCACTTGCTGGCTAGATGACTCCATACCTGCCAAACCTTCAAAGCCCAATAGTCCGCTATAAACTTCATAAGGAAATGAAGAAATCACGAACCGCTTCAACTCAAGTAACTTAATCTGCATCGGGTTGATATCAACAGCCCAGACACGTTTACAGGGTTGTAAAAGAGTGTTAAGCACATTACATCCGCCCGAACAGATAATGAGTAGCTCATCATCTTCTGTCGATTGTAAAGCATTGACAACGCTTGACGCACCTTCCCATACCATCGAGTATCGAATTTGGTCAAAAGCTAATTGGCTAAATTCAGTTTCCATATGTTATTTGATGATATAGGATCTTACTATGGTGTCTTACATCCAAGGGTATTTCTCTTTTTTGAAACACCTTAATGTTTTGAATTTCTGGAAAGGCTTGCTGTGCGAGTTCTAGAATACCTGATTCGTCAAGGCTACCGCAATATGCAACTTGAACACCATCAGTATTCGTCTGAACAGCTACCTGCTCCACACCGTCTTGCAATCGAAGCACATGCTCAATTTGATAATGGTGATAGTGTTCACAAGGCTCTGTGTTTCCAGACCTAGCTGTGAGGTACAATTCTCCATCAAGAAGATATCCGTAGTCGCCCGTTCCGTGCCAAGCATCTTTTGGAGCTAAGACGTGTGCGCCCTTCACGAATATTTCACCTGCTTGTACATCATGCTTTCCCGCTCGAAGTGAATGGGAGTTTCGAATTTCTAAACCCGACAGACATTCCACTGGATAACCAACAGCGTATCCCATCCTAGGATCTCGTTGATCTTGAAATGGACGCAAAGCGATTGGCTCTACCTCTGTTGCACCATAAATGACATAGATCGTCGCATTTGGAAAACAAGCTTGCATACGAGTAAGCAGTTGTTCGTCCACAGGTGCACCACCGATGCCACAGGCCTCAACATCTAAAAAAGGTGCCTCGTTAAGTGCAAGCATACGATTGAAAAAATAAGGGTTCCCAGTAATGGTTGATACCCTGCCTTTTCGCCAATCTGCACTCAATGCTTCATAGTCTAATGACCTGACACCTTTACTAAGGTCAGCAGGCAATTGACTACAAGTTCCTGTCGCGAGTTGATGTAGAAGGACGTTTGCAAAGACCGAGCTATCCACTTGGCCATCAACTGGAGGGAAACAGCGCTTAAGGCATTGATGCTGTGCCTCCAACACACGATGACTTCGGTGCAGCGATTTTGACTTTCCTGTACTCCCAGAACTATAGCTGATCAGCGCAGTGTGATCACCAGGCACATCAATGCACTTTGGAAAACCTTTGACTTCTTTGGTATGAAGTAGAAGGATAGGAATCCGCATAACCCATAGTAGGAGCCTCAACAGTAACGGTACTTCATCGATAAGCAATACACCGCCAAAATCTAGATCTTTCCTCCAACGCTTCAATACATCAAACCATTTTCCTTCAGGAGGAATGAGTAAGCTTGCGCCAAAACCCATAACAGAAAGCATTGCCATAAAGCGCATAGCCGTCAACGATTGCATGGGTACAACAGCTTTTCCATTAATGCTAGGCATCTCTGACAACTGAGTAGAAAAGCCATTGGCAAAACCCAGCAATTGGGTTCCTTTCCACTCAACGGTCGCACCCTCTTCTGGCCAACGCAACAACACACGTTGATGCGCTTTGTCGATTCCTGAAAAGATTGTGTGAGCGAAATTTTGCATGGTTACCGAAGGTGTGCAGAGGATTTGCTTTGCAGCGTGAGTGCTGCCAGACACTTAGGGCTTGTTTAAAGTTATCTGCGAACTAACGTCTGGTAAAGATCATTCGTCTCTACCCCGTTTGTGGTTCAGATATCGAAACTTATCAAATTAGCAGTTGCGAGAACTGGGACTTTTGGTGGCTAGCAGGTCTTAGTTGAACTCTAGAACTAAAGGAAACCCACCATTAGCATAAGCCAAAGCACAATTCATACGTTCTTTGCCTGCGCATGAGAACAGCCGACTTGATTTGGGTAATAGCCATCATACTCCTTACGGGTTGTACTTCGGCGCACCGCAGCTTGTCACACAAGTCCATGCAAAAAGATCTGTATCGCTTAGAAAAGGTGATTAGAAAAACTCACCCAGCGGCTGGAAGAACAGTGAGTGATTCATCACTATTGTCGCTTAGAAACGAAATAGCAAAAAACCTACCTCCACAAGCAACAACCATTGAATACGCAAAGCTTATTCACCCCTTAATAGATACGCTTCAAGGCGGTCATATTGGAATGTATCCAAGAGGTGCCCTGTGGCGATATAACTATCAGTCTAGCAAGCATGTACTTCCGCTTTCGCTAAAACAACTTGATGGTGGCCAAATAGTCATCAGTGCACTAAAAACAAACCAAGACAGCAGTTTGCTTGCTGCGGAAGTGCTTCAAATTAACGGTCGTCCGATTAAAAAAATCGTAGACGAAGCCTATCTTTTTGCAGCAGGATCCGATGGACCAAACCGTAGCGGAGCCAGAAATCGTGCTATCAAAAATCTACCGACCTATTTACGCTGGACGCTAGGAAAACAGGATAGCTTTCAAATAACCTTACGTAGAAGGTATCGAGACACCACGCTTACCGTATTGAGTCCAGCCTTGACCAAAAAGCGTAGCAAAAACGCGAGTGTAGCAAATCAACAACAACGTAAAAAGCACGAAAAGACGATCAATTATGGTTTTGACGCAAGTCGAAAAACCGCAATTGTTGACCTCAATAGCTTTAGTGGATACGATCCTTTCAACGTCGTATACCCTATGGCCTTGAAAAGGGTTTTGGCGAAAGCTGAACAAGACTCCGCCCAAACAATAATCCTCGACCTGCGCGACAATGGTGGAGGGCGCTCTTCCAATATTTTAAAATTACTCCGCTACTTCATTAAAGAAGAGACGACCGTATTTAAACCATGGACCTTGCCTAGATCAGGATGGCTGTATGCAAGCTTAGTCAATAAGGGAGTTTTCACTGTTCCCGTTCTTACAGGAAAAAACGGAAGCGCAAGGTTTGGCCGATTTATGCGGCACGACATCAAGCCTCGTAAAAATGGATACCGAGGAGAGCTAATCGTCTTAATCAATAGTGGTTCTTTCAGTGCAGCTACGATAACCGCATCTATACTGAAATCAAACGACCTAGCTGTGTTGATGGGCCAAGAAGCCGGAGGCAATTATCATGAGACATATGCTGGTCTGTTTTCAATGGTGGGCTTACGAAGAACTGGTTTAATGGTCCGCATGCCCCACCTTTTGATTCCTACCGCTGTCGATGCCACTAAGCAGCCTTTCGGCAAAACCTTACAACCCGACATCGTCGTTCCAATAATCCCTATTGACATTGTTGACCCTCGAGACAGGCTTCTTCTCCAAGCATTGGAATACAGTGAAAAGTAACTATGCACTCGAAATAGCTGACTCGGATATCTTCGCTGCCAGATGATACGTTCTCGTATTGATTGATTTTTAATAGCCCCTTACCATGAAGAGTAACTTTCTCCTTGCGATGCTGAGCATCGTACTCCTGACTGCAGGTTGTAAAACGACCCAGTCAACTACCCAAGCTCCACTGCCAGAACCGGTGGTTGTTGAGACTCAATTTGAGCAGTTGGATACCATGGTCATTTCTGCTGAAGCGGTTCCGAAGAACCCTGAAGACTATGTTTTACCCGTCTATCAAGCCTCACAGTCTCGACCAAACGACCTAAAGCACACAAAACTTCGTTTGAGCTTTGATTGGGAAAAAGAACAGGTGATTGGGCAGGCAACACTCAAGCTAGAGCCGACCTTCTATCCTCAAAACTCCGTCACCCTTGATGCGAAAGGTTTTGAATTCAAGTCAATACGCTTGAATAACGCCACCGGCCAAGAACTCAAGTATGAGTATGAGGACAAACAGGAAGTCACAATCATGCTTCCACGAACCTACCAACGTGGCCAAGAATATGAGGTGTACATCGATTACATCGCTACCCCAGCCGCAAGTGGAGGAAGTGCAGCAATTTCTTCAGATAAAGGCTTGTTCTTCATCAACCCTCGTGGCGAAGAAGCGGACAAGCCTCAGCAAATCTGGACGCAAGGAGAAACAGAGCACAACTCTCGATGGATGCCAACGATCGACCAGCCGAACGAGCGCTCAACCCAAGAGTTTTGGATCACCGTCAACGATAAGTACAAGACGTTGAGTAACGGACTTATGATCAGTTCGACACCTGCAGCAAATGGACGTCGTACGGACTATTGGCGCATGGACCAACCTCACGCACCTTACCTCCACATGCTTGTGGTAGGTGAGTTTGCCAAGATTGATGACAAGTGGCGCAACGTGCCGTTGAGTTACTATGTAGAAGAAGATTATCGTGCCTATGCAAAAGAGATCTTCGCGCACACGCCAGAGATGATGGAGTTCTTCTCTACCAAGCTTGGTGTTGACTACCCATGGGCCAAGTATGCACAAATTATCGTGCGCGATTACGTGAGTGGTGCCATGGAAAATACAACGGCTTCAATCTTCGGAGAGTTTGTCCAGAAGACAGATGTTGAGCTTGCCGAGGATCATAATGATTTAATCGTTGCGCACGAGCTGTTTCACCACTGGTTTGGTGACTATGTGACAACCGAGAGCTGGAGCAACCTGACCTTGAACGAAGGCTTTGCGAATTACTCAGAGTACCTCTGGTTTGAGCACAACGATGGCATTGATGGGGCAGAGAGCCACCGACTAAATGAGCTAAATGGCTACATCGGTTCCGGAAACTTCCACCCACTTATCTGGTACCAGTTTGCTTCTAACGAGGATATGTTCGATGCGCACTCTTATAATAAGGGTGGACTCGTGCTTCACATGTTACGCAAGCAAGTAGGAGACGAAGCGTTTTTCGCTAGCCTAGAGAAATACCTCAACGATAACAAGTACTCAGCTGCTGAAGTAGATGAGTTGCGTATGGCTTTCGAAGACACGATTGGCGAAGATCTGCAGTGGTTCTTTGATCAGTGGTTCTTAGGAAACGGTCATCCAGAGCTTACGATTGACTACGCGTATGCTGATGGCCAGGCAATGGTAACGGTAGAGCAGACGCAGGACCCCGACGACTTCCGTCCGATTTTTGTGCTTCCGACGCGCATCGAAGTTTACCCTGCGAATGGTGGCAAGGCGGTTGTACACGAGGTGACGATGGACAAGCGCATCCAAACCTTTACGGTTCCTGCTGGAGCTGATGATGTTGTCGTGTTCGATCCAGAGACAACAATTCTAGCGGTTCGCACGGAGGAACGATCAACGGCTGACGCAGAGAAGATTTTTGACCGCGTTCCGTACCTACAGAAGCAATTGTTTGCTGTGCGCGCACTCAACAATGCGGGTGATGGAGATGACTACGAAGTTCCAAGTTCAATCGTAACAAAAGCGCTTAATGCTAAGAGTCTTCGTATTCGCAACAATGGTGTTGGTATGGCTGATCCTTCAGATCCAAACATGCTGACCATGTTGATGAAGATGGCGCGTACAGACAGTGAGAGCAACGTCCGTCAAAATGTACTTTCTCGCCTCACTTCTATTCCTGCCACACCTCAACTCGTAAGCCTGTTCACAGAGGTATTGGATAAGGATAAGAGCCCAGGCGTTCAAGCTGCTGGTCTGCAAGGTCTGTTCGAAGCAGATCCTGTTGCAGCTATGGCAAAGGCGAAAACCTTAGAAAACACAAAATCAGATGCGTTGATGGCTGGAATTGGTGGGATGTATGCGGCATCTGGAGATGCAGAGTTCTTACCCTACTTTGAAGAACGTCTTACCAAGGTTGATAATCAAGAAGCTGGTCAGTTTGTCGGAGCGTATTTAGGTCTTGCCATGCAAAACGGTCCTGAGGCGCTTACTTCTGCAGTAAAGAATATCGGCACGGTAGCAGCAAACCAGAAAAGCAGCCTTTGGCAACGTTATGGCTACACCATGGCTCTTGCTGAGATGCGCGGTATGGCGACATCCGAGGAGGGAGCTAAGCAACCCGGTATGGCTGCGATTGCGACCCTCATAGGTGAGCAGATCAACACGATCAAGAATGCTGAGACAAATAGCCAGTTGAAGGCTGTTTTTGGGAGGATGTAGAACTGATTCCTGACGTAAAAAGCCCGAATCGACTCATGTTGGTTCGGGCTTTTTTATGTTTGAGAAAGTTGATTGTTGAATATTGTCACAGATAAGGGGTTATTCGTAACAAAGCCCTTTAAAAGATTGATCGAAATACCCCTAAACCTCACATCTGGTTTTGGCGAAAGCAGAAAAGCTCAACATTGACAATGTATTATCACGATAAGCTGACGTGTAGCAATCTTTTCCCACCTTTCGTCCGTTACCTTAGCGACTTCTGTTTTCCACAGCAGATTCGTTTCTTTGTGACTCAGATGCAAATTGCTAGACCACTATGTTAAAAAGCATGACTTCGGCAAAGCGGGTACGCTTTCGCTCTAACCCCCGAAAGGATCAATTCAACAACGTGTTACGTGAGCGTGTTGACGCTTACTTCAAGGACAACAACATCTCGCAGTATGCAAATACAGAGATGTACCTCAAAACGGTGCTGAGTGCTGTGATGTGGATAGCATGTTTCACAGCTGTTCTATCTGGCACATTCGACGGCAGTCCTTGGCTACTAATTGGACTTTACACGGTTTGGGGTTTTGTAAACGTATTCATTGCGTTCAATATCATGCACGATGCAACGCATGATGCCTACTCCGCCAATCCGAAGATCAACAAGATCATGGGCTACTCGATGGATTTCATCGGTGGCAACCAGTATCTTTTCCGTCGCATGCACGGTGCACACCACGGGTATGTGAACATTCACGGTATCGACGTGACCATGGAGAGCCACGGTATGTTCCGCTTTACCCCAGCTGAGCCCTGGAAGCCCTTCCACCGTTACCAGCACATCTATACGTTCATTCTGTACTCTTTGGCTATGCTCCACTGGGTAGTGGCCAAGGATATCAAGTGGATGTTTGGAGAGACACACATCGGTAACCAGAAGAATATTCAGCACCCTTTGAAGGAGAAGATCATTCTTATTATTGGTAAGACCTGGTACTTCGGTACTGCACTCGCACTTCCCCTTATTCTTACCGGTGCTCCTTGGTGGGCTGTTGCAGTAGGGTTTGTGAGTATGCACATTCTTCCAGGCTTGTACTTCGCACTCATCTTCCAGGTGACGCACGTATACGAGGGTACGACATACCCGCTACCAGACGATCGTGGTGACATTCACAACAACTACGCACTGCATGTACTAGAGACCACAGCAGACTTTTCACGTAAGAGCAGGTTTGGTAGCTGGCTAATGGGTGGAATCAATATTCATGTCATCCACCATATTTTTCCGCGCATTTGCCATACACACTACCCTGCACTTACTGAAATATTGAAGGATACTGCGGATGAATTCGGACTGGAATACCAAGAGAATGAGCGCTTCATTCCTGCTTTGAAAAAGCACTATGGTATGCTAAAGCATTTGAGTAAAGAAGATGCCTATGTACCTACGATAGGAAAGAGTGCTATGTACGCGTAGCAGCCATATCATTTAAGAGACTTTCGTCAAAACAAAAAGCCACCATCTCTTAGAAGATGGTGGCTTTTTTTGTATTTAAAGATTAGATTCGTTGAGTGAGCTATGATGAAACTACTCCATTCGAATATTTCAAAATCTGTATCACCGAGAAATACTTAGACTTTGACGGAAGAGCCCGGAGAGCTGAGTACTGGTTTTTTGGATTATTTATGTTCTTGACTCTTATTCTTTTTGGTGCAATATTAGAAAATGAAATACTTGCACTAATAGTTGTTGGATCAATAGGTCTTATTGGATTAGCACTTTTTTTACCAAGTCTCGCTGTAACTGTTCGTAGATTACATGATACCAATAAATCTGGATGGTTTTATTTGATTGCGTTTATTCCTGTAGGAGGAATCATCCTTTTTGTTTTCACAGTATTGGAGGGAGACAGAAGAAATAATATGTATGGTAAAGACCCAAAATCCCATAATGAACCTGATGTGTCAGATCATTTAGAGATTAGATAAAATCTTCTAAATACTATTTTTTTGAATAACAATAGGTAACGTAAAGCTTTTTACTAAACATATAGATTGTCTATCAAATCTGCGTAGCGATTTCTAACCACTCTCCTTTTAAGCTTCATTGTCGGAGTGAGTTCACCTTCCGTACCATCAGGGTGGGTCACATCCCAAGGTCCAGCCACAAGTTGGAACTTTTTAATTTGCTCTATGTGAGAAAACTGAGGATTGAGGCGGTCTACAATTTCTGAATACATCGCGACTACTGCGTCTTCTTGAATGGCATCGTCAATAGTGCTAAACGCCATCCCGTTGTCAATACACCATTTTTCTAGTGCTTCTCCCGCGGGGACAATGATGGCGCTTACAAACTTTCGGCTGTCTCCAATAACCATGATTTGTTCGACAAGGAACTCCTCTTTGAATTTACTCTCAATCGGAGCTGGAGCGACATACTTACCGCCCGATGTTTTAAGTAATTCCTTCTTGCGATCAGTAATTTTAAGAAAATCTCGTCCACCTGGACCTTTGACGAACATGCCAATGTCACCGGTTCTAAACCAGCGCTTACCATTCATTTCTGTAAAAACTTCGGCTGTAGCATCGGGACGTTTATAATACCCCTGCATAACATTAGGACCGTGAGCAAGAACCTCTCCTTCTCCTTCGCGGTAAGGACCTGAAGTGTCAATATAAAGCTCTACGTCTAGTACAGCTGGACCTACTGTTCCTAAAAGTGCGCCCGTATCATTTGGCTCATTGATTGTTAAGCCTGGAGAAGTCTCTGTAAGACCATATGCCTCCCGTACAGGGATACCTGCAGCACTAAATACGCGTAGGATGTTGTGAGGACACGGAGCTGCACCAGTAACGATTCCCTTCATTCGTCCACCAAGTGCTTCGCGCCATTTGCTAAAGATGAGTTTGTCGGCAATGCTTGCGCCAAAACCTGATAATGGATGCTGATAGTCGTAGTTATCAGTTTTTGCCAAAGCCCAGAAAAAGAGCTTCTTTTTAATTCCTGTCAACGCCTCACCTTTAGCATATATCTTTTCGTAAACCTTCTCTAAAAGACGAGGTACGGTCGTAAAAAAGTGAGGCTTGATTGCTTGAAGATCTCCATCAGGGCCACCAAGGTTATCGGTGCCGGTTAGTGCGATTCGACAACCATTAGCGAGATATACCATACTTGCTGACCGCTCAAAAATGTGACAGAGTGGTAAAAAACTGAGAACAGTATCACCAGCATCAACTGGAAGTCTTTCGGTAGCAGCTGCAATAGAGGCGCATAAGTTGGTATGACTCAACATAACACCTTTAGGTTTTCCTGTTGTTCCACTGGTATAGATGATCGTCATAAGATCATCGCCTTTCGTGGCTTCGCGCCTTCGCTTTATTTCGGCGTCAAGACTATCGTAAGACTCAGAATTGTCAGCCCCGTGCTCAGCACGAGGGTCCTCGCGCTCGCGCGGGACTTTCGCAAAAACATTCGACCAGTGATTACGTCCAGCAACCTTGTCAAACACATACGTTTGTACATAAGAAGGTGTGTCAGCGCCCGCAGCCTCGAACTTCTCGAACAAGTCTTGACCTCCAATAAAGCCATAAGCTACTTCCGACTGACCGAAAATGAAGCGATAATCATCAGAACTAATTGTAGGGTAGACCGGGATTGAGATCATTCCCGTTTGGGCACAGGCCATGTCGACCGCCATCCATTCCCAACGGTTCTTATAAGCTGCAATAGCAATCTTAGTCCCAACTGGTAGACCCATCTGCACAATTCCACGTGCAAGGTCATTCACATATTCAACAAACTCAGCTGAAGAAAGCCATTCCCACTCACCACTTGCTCCCCGTTGACCAACACATTGGTCTAACGGATAATTGGCTGTTGCGTAGTCGAGAGCATCAAAAGTGCGTTTGAATAGAGGAGCTTCCATGGTCGGAAGGTAATAGCCAAGAACTTATTACGTACGCGCTTTATCAATCAAACTCCAACTGTAATTTAGTAGTCGAACTCCATGCTTTGTGCAGGATATCCAAATAGACACTTTTCTTTGACTAAGTTGGTCACTTTGGCTGGAACCATCTGCTCCCAACCTTCTTCAGAATTGGCAATCATCTCAAGCACACGCGTCGAATAAATGTGCAATAGATCTGGGTTAAAGCCTCCGATATCAACAATCTGCTTTCCTTCTAAGAGGTGCTGGTACAAGAAACGTACACCTTCAGGCACAGGTAGGTTTTGAGCGGTCATTAATTCAGCAGAACCTTCTTGTTGAGCTGGATAAACAAAGAATTGAACCGTACGTGCAAACAGTTCACCAAACGCAGAAAGCAGTTTGCCATCGAGATTATCATAATAGCGTTGCGTCATCAAGTCAAGTAACTCTCGTACTCCAATTACGAATCCAATTAGCGGTACCTTATACTCTTCGAGGTAATGCGTCAAGTCTTGGTAAGAGTCACAATTAGAGATGATTACCGTCTGACCCATTGCGTTGAGCAGCTCAGCTCGATCAAGGAAATCTTGATCATCAACGGTATCGTTGTTACCCTTCAAATTTGAAAGGGTAATCTCTGTAAGCAGGTAACTCTTGCGGGCCTCTACATTTTTGGTTTGCCTAAACTGCTCATAAGCAGACTGTATCATGTCAAAATTGACCAGCGTAACGGGCCTAAACGAACCACGCACTACGAGGCAAGACTTGCGATAGAGAAACTCAGAAGCATGAATCGGTCGACGATCTGCACCGAACATGGAGACCTTAGTCAAGCCATATTTTACCAAGTACAGCGAGAGCAATCGGTTATCTACCTCACGAAAGTCTGGTCCGCTCAAACGTATCATGTCGATAGACACTCTTCCGCGCAATCCATCAAGCAAACTCTTGATCAATTCCTCTAAACTTCCTCGACGCATATAACATGCGTGAACCATGTTAACCCCAAGTATACCTATCGCTTGTTGCTGCAAACGGTTGTCTGTATCATGCATACGTGCATGTACGATAAGGTCGTTCGGTTCACCATCGGGATGGAGTTGAAAACGCAAACCCAACCAACCGTTACCTTGAATCGTTCGGGAAAAATTGATGGCCGAAACCGTATCCGCAAAAACAAAGAAATTCGAGCCTGGACGCTCATTTTGAAGACGGGTCGTCATGAGATCATACTCATGATTTAGCATCTTATAGAGTCTAGACTCGCAGACGTAACGCCCACTAGGCTCTGGACCATAAATTTTATCTGAGTACACCTTATCGTAGGCGCTCATGGTCTTGGCAATCGTCCCCGATCCTGCGCCCACTTGGAAGAAATACCTCGCCACCTCTTGACCTGCTCCTATCTCAGAGAAGGTACCATAAATGGTATCATCAAGATTGATATCGAGCGCTTTTTGCTCTGTTTCGAGGGTTTGGTTAGTATCGGACATGGTGACGTAGTGTTATCAGAAGGCAATGCAAACGTACGTGATGCATTATTAGTAACGTAAGGGAGTTAAAGATGGTGCATACTGTAGCCTCTGAAACCTAGATTACCAGTGTATCGAGGGTAAACGCTAAGTTTACAGAGAGGATATTGGTTATACTTACTAGGTAATTTACTGATAATGAGGAAAATATTACGCTTAGTTATAATGTTCGTACTTGCGAGCTTAGTTACTATATCATTCGCTCAGACGATTGATACAATACGAGGCTGCGACGATATTCCACCATCTTCTATCGCAGCGATAAACTGTACGATTTGTGACTTTGATGTACATCACGGGTCTAATCGCACGTACACTCCAAGCTTAGAGGCTGACTGGTGCGGCACCATTGAAAATGATCAATACATAGGCTTCGTAGTAGGGCCAAATGGTGCTGTGATATTTCAAATTGAACCTTACGATTGTGTGAATACGGACGGTCTACAGGTAGCCATCTATGATGAATCAAACAGTCTAGTAGACGGCTGTGCATATACAGTATCTCCGGGTGGACTTCAAACATTCAGTCAGAATGGATTGGTACCTGGTCGTTTTTACTACTTTCGAATCGATGGATTTGAGGGAGATGTCTGCAATTTCGATCTTCAAATAATCAGTGGTCTAAGTAGCGAGGGTCCTTCTGCCTCCGGTCCAATTTTGGGTCCCGAACGTGTATGCTGGAATGAAACATACCCCTACTTCGTTGATCCTATCCCGAATGCGACGAGCTATTATTGGAGACTTACTCCTGGTATATGGACCCAAGGTGCAGAGATTAATCCATCAGATGCCACAAACCCAATGATTGGCACTTCTAATCAAGGCATCGATCTTGAACTTCCTCCACTACCGTTTTCTATGCCGCCAGGTACCTGCGATAGTATTCTCTTAGGGGTATTTCCAATGAATCCATGCTTCCCGGCATCTGACTCCTCAGCAATTACTATCCAAGTGTGTAAGCCCACTCAAGACACTACTTTTGTCGAGGTTTGCCTTGGCGGAGAAGTTGAATTTCCTGATGGTTCTGGAGATTTCTATAGTTCGTATTTCGAATTCATAACCATAAACCTAGCTCCTGACGCCAACGGCTGCGACACGTTTGGTGTGCTGTATATTGAGCAAATAGTAGGAATTCCTAGTAATGATATTACAAATGTCGTCCTTTGCGAAAGTGAAATCGCAAATCTCTGTGGATTCCCTGATTCAACAATAGTAACGGGTCCTGCATATTGCTTTTATGAAGGAGCTGCCATAAGTAATTGTGAAGATAGTATTGCCTATTTCGATGTATTGTTTCTTGAACCAGAAGCCTATGTAGAAATATCAAGGTCCTCGCAAGCAGACACCCTCCATGCAATATCCCGCATAGGAAACATTCCTCCAAGTACGAAAGGTGATTCTGTTTCTTACCAATGGAGTAATTCCGCTGGAGATATTCTTGGTTCCTCAGCCTTTATAGTAGTCAATGAACCAGATGTTTACACGCTCGAAGTATCAATATTCTCCTACCTCGATCCTTCTATTTCTTGTAGTTCCACTACTTCAATCATGAGCACTACAAGTGGTACTGATGGGTTACCTACAACTGCATCATTAACACTTTACCCAAATCCCACAACTTCTGAATTACAGTGGGAATTAAAAGGAATACCGTCTCAACAAGCGATTGATGTTAGTATTAGTGATGTCTTAGGTAGAGTAATATGGTCGAAGCAGTTTTTAAGAGGAGAAGGCTTAAACTCCGCTGATCAAAAGCTTCACCAAAAGATATCTACATTAAACTGGGCCAAAGGAATTTATAACGTTACCTTTTATGGGGAGGGATTCTTAGAAACTCGGCAGGTTGTGAAGCAATAAGAAAATCCTGCAACGTATAGTACTGATAACACTGGATTAATCTACTGTCCTTTACCCTAATTTGATGTGATGCGGGAATAAAATAGTAAATTCAACACTGAACTTTAATATTTACCCATCTTAATACCTCTTTCAGATGAATCAAATTCTACGTTACTCAATATTTCTGCTGTCTCTATTCGTAGCTACTACGTCGTTGAGCCAGACCATTGATACAATTTTCGGTTGCGATGATATTCCACCGTTAGGAACAGGACCAGTATGTACGATCTGTAACTTCGATGTCCTTTATGGTACGACTTTTCCTTTCACACCAAGTCCTGATGCAGGTTGGTGTGGAACTATAGAAAATGACCAATACATAGGGTTTGTAGCAGGACCAACAGGATCTGTTGTGTTTCAAATGGAAACCTTTAATTGCGTTACGGGAAACGGTTTGCAAGTAGGGATATATGACCAAGGAAATAATCTTGTTGGTGACTGTTTTAATCAAGTTTTTCCTGGGACTCCTCAAATATTTACGGCAAATGCCTTAACACCAGGTGAGGTATACTACATACGTATTGATGGATTCGCTGGTGATGGATGCGAGTTTTTTATTCAAGTTATAGCCGGATTACTAAACCAACCACCTGCACCAGCTGGCCCAATCATGGGACCTCAATCTGTTTGTTGGGATGATTCTTACTCATACTTCATAGATCCAGTTCAAAGTGCTACAAGTTATTACTGGAGAGTCAGCCCTGGCCCGTATACATCGGGAGTGAATGTTGATCCTCCCGTGGCGACAAACCCATCTATCGGCACTCCTTCTTTGGGAGTTGAAATTGAAATACCTATGGCCGATCCAAATATGCCTTTAGGTACTTGTGATGATATACTTGTAGAAGTATTTCCATTAAATCCGTGCTTTTCTAGAGGTGATTCTTCGACGTTTGTTATTGAGGTATGTAGATCTGCCAATCCTCCTGATACCATTTTCACGACTGGAACCTATTTACACTGTGAAGCAGGATACGTGTATCCGCCGTCTGGTAGACAATATCCAGAAGGAACTCACTATTTTACAAATACAGACAGTAATGGACAGAATGTGTGTGAGGAAACCATCGCACTTACTGTAGACAGAATTGGAGATCCGCTGGTTGTTGATGTCCTTTCGATCCCCATTTCATGTAACATGAATGGAACCATCGACCTTGATATAAGTGGAGGTATTACACCTTATACTTTTACTTGGAGTAATGGAAATACCAGTGAAGACCTAACGAATTTAGATTCTGGTTTTTATGCCTTAACTATTATAGATTCTGTAGGATGTACTTTTGATACTGTCTATAGAGTTAGACACATATCGGAAGAACAATTAGATTTCTATACGAATAGTACCGACTGTAATGGAAACGGTGGTAGTGCCTATATTGATACGACCTTGCTCGATAATTATCGAATCGAATGGAGTACAGGAGATACAGGACCTAGTATTACTAATTTGATGGGTGGAAGATATGGAATTGCCATCGTTGACTCAATTAGTGAATGCCGGTTAGACAGCTTTTTTCATATAGGTGTACAACCTTCTTGCTATTCTATACTATCTGGAAAAGTTGTTTCTGATTTACAAATAAATTGTGCTAGCCCAGCAAACTATGTACCTTTAGTAGGTGTAATAGTGGAGTGTAGTAATGGCGAAAGAGTCTCCACAGATCAAAATGGAATCTATCAATTTCAGGTAGACACGGGTACGTATACAATAACTGTTCAAAACATACGGCCAACAAGTCTGCTTCCTGTATGCGCTACTAATCTTATAGTTTCTGTCGATGCGTATCAACAAACGTATGCAAATAATAATTTTTACTTCGAAAGAACAAACGATCCAGATATCTCACTTTCAATGGTAAAATCTACACCTAGTAGAGGAAGAACAAATACGATTGACTTACAAGCTTGTAATTTCGATTCTGCTGCAGCAAATTTTTCTGTAAGTTTCAATTATACAGATTTACAAACATTTACTTTTTCTAACCCAAGATATTCGAGCATTGATACTGCATCAAAAACAGTTACTTGGAACTTCACAGGTTTAGAAAGTTATGAATGTGAGGAGATTAGAATCTGGTTAGACACGAAAATCAGTACCATGGTTGGTGACACGATCATGTACATGGCATTTACAGATTCAATAACCACTTCTATTGATGTTACACCAATCGATAATGAACTTTTCTGCAAAGCCGTAGTAATCGGTTCTTATGATCCGAACGATAAGCTTGTCACTCCGATTGGACGAGGAACAGAAGGAATTATTGAACTTAGTGATACGCTACTACAATATACCATCCGATTCCAAAATACAGGATCAGATGATGCTTGGTACGTACGCCTGGAAGATCAGATAAGCGAACATTTGGATCTACGTACTTTAAAGGTCATTGGTGCAAGTCACGACCATGAAGTAAGCTTTAATGAAGATCGTAATTTATTCGTGGTGTTTGATCCAATTGTATTGCCACCAGCAATGATGGACTCGGTAGGATCGCAAGGCTATTTCAGTTTTACAATTGAAACTACAAACGATATAGAACCAGCCGACCGAATAGAAAATACGGCTGCAATCTATTTCGACTTCAACGATCCTATCATCACTAATACAACGGTGAATACGATCAGATCAACAAGTTCGACCAGAGAAACGACAGATCAACCGAGCTTCGTAATCTTCCCAAATCCTACTCAAGGAGAATTGACCGTTCAACTCCAAGAAGAACAACAAGTAGAAAGCATACACCTTATCAGTTTAGATGGTCGTTTGCTTTCAGCATTAGATTTTCAAGGCGCTGGCAAAGCATATAAGCTCGACTTGAAAAATATTGGAATTGCCCAAGGCATCTACACCTTGCGGTTAACACTAGCCTCTGGAGAGGTAATGCATCAGTTGTTTGTGTTGAAACAGTAGTATTAGACAGTAGTCCTGCCAACCTGGAGATCAGCAGGACTACTGTTAGCTATACCGGTCGCGCCCGCACCAACCACACATCGTACAAAACCGCCGAGAGTAACAACAACGCTCCGGCCTGGTGAAGCACACCCCAACTCACTGGAATGATGCCTCCTTTGCTCAAAACGAGTGTCCCGATACCTAAGAGCACTTGAATGACCATAAGCACTAGCGTAATCCACAGTGCTACCGACCAACCCTTTCCAGATTGGTTTTCGCGAAAGCCGGCAACAGCCAAAGCCGCAATAAATCCTGCAACGAGGTAACCCGTAGATCTATGAAGCAATTGCACCAATGCCGCCATGAACGGATGCTTGTCATAGTCCACGAAATTCTGAAAGGTCCAGTTGGCGCTATCAAAAAGCACAGCTGGAATCGTCTCGCCGTTCAAGTCTGGCCAAGTCGGGTAAAAGAGCGCTGCTTTCATACCAGACATCATTCCTCCAAGTAAAATTTGAACGACAAGGACTCCAGCGGTCCAGTAGACGAGCTTTCGTACTCGCGAGGAGGGTTCGGCAGGTAACCGGACATCGGCGGTCCAGAAGGTCGTCCAGAGCAAGATTCCAAACGTGATGAATGCAATGCCAAGGTGCATACTCAATTTGTAAGCATTGACAAGCGGCCGTTCAATCAATCCAGAGGCCACCATGATCCAACCAAAGCTTGCTGTAAGTGCCGCTGAAAAGAAGACCAGAGCGAGTCGTTTGCCCAAAGCACGATCGATGTAGCCTTTGAATAGAAAATAGGCGAGCGGGATGATGAAAGCAAACCCCATCATGCGCGCCCACAAGCGATGGAAGTACTCCCAGAAGTAAATAAACTTGAAATCACTGAGCGACATGCCCTCGTTCATTTTCTCATACTGGGGTGTGGCTTTGTATAAATCGAACTCAGTTAGCCAAGAAGCTTCGTTGAGAGGCGGCATCGTACCTGTGACGATCTCCCACTTGGTAATGCTGAGTCCAGATCCTGTCAAGCGGGTTATTCCACCGACGACGACTTGAACGAAGATCAAGACCAATCCGAGGATTAACCAATTGCGCACCGCGCGTGGATAACGGCGTCGTTGTGATGTACTCATCGTTGCTTCATTTTGCATCGCGTCATTTTCGAGATTGGCGACAGCAATTTTTGAAAATGTTGATTTGGGCTTATCCACGGTTGTGACTCTTGGTTATGAGCTTTGATTAAAAATTTAAAAAACCTATCACTCATCATCAGGTGTGTTAAGATGTGGATAGGGAGAGCTGTTGGTAACCCCGAAATGTCAGAGTCTACATTTTGCCCACCACTATCCACATACCCTAGAGTTGAGGATCAGGTCTTTACCATTACTATACACAATTGTGTGAAGTAGGTTTTGTCTAAAGACGAAGCTAGACGAATACCCCTCGAAAGTGACAATTAGGTGTGAGACTAACACCCATGTGGAGTGCACTACAATTCACAATCACCGTCACAAATGTGGATATGGGGAAAGCTGTGGAATACGTTGCCATTTACAACCGCGTTATGCGCAGCGTTTTTCACGCTTGTTAACACAGATTTATGATTTTTCGCATATGAGTCATAATACACTGATTATTAATGTGTTAATAGCATTATTAAATATAGTAATATTTTTTATATGTGGTCACCTATCATTTACAATGACGATCCAATAGTTAGAGAAGAAGCATCATTGTGATCTGAAGTACCAGAAAGGGTTTATGCTACAGTAAGCTTGAAAATTGAGAACTGACAATCGGTGAATCGAGACAGTCGATTTACAAAATGTTGAAGGAAACGAGAGTTACCTGTACCTAGACTTGTGCTGAACAGAAATTAGTCCAGATGTCAAGTCAGTCAACTTTCGTCAAAACATTTTTCATCTTGGTGTTAAGCATCCTGCTTAGCTCAAATATGCTCTTTGCACAACAGGATCTATTCTGGGTAGGAGGATCGGGAGACTGGACTGATATGAATCACTGGTCTAAGCAATCGGCTGGGATAGGTGTGGTGCCAGCAGGTACTATTCCGAGCTCAAATGACCATGTGATCATCGATTCACATTCTGGCTTGTCTTCAGGGACGATCTTGACTATGCCAGCGGGATCACACGAAGTGCTCAGTATTGAAGTAACAACATTGGCAGCATTCACATGGCTTTTTGATGGAAGCTCAGCGGCTTCTACTACGTTGACGGTTTATGCTGATCTAGACCTTAAGGCTAATATGAACCTGGTGTTTTCAGGTACAAACATTAGCCATAACGTTATTCATTTTGATGGTAGTGGTCAACATAACATTAGAACAGGAGGTAATGATCTATATCATGTAGAGTTTTTGGATGTAAACGGAGTATACACTCAGTTTAGCGATCTCACAGCGACAGGTCAAATTAGGATGTACGGTGGCACTTGGAATACTGATGGCTTTGATGTAAATAGTTACAGATTATTGTTCAAAGATGACAATTCATCTTCATCACCTATCACAAAAGTCCTAAATACAGGGGGTTCTACACTTACAACAGATAATTGGGACTCGGGTTTTACCTATGGTTCACTCACCGTTAATGGAAGCCATACCATTAGAACTGCTAGATTCCTAGGTAGTCCCAAACAGGTAAATGGACCTGCTTTCAGTTATGATAATGTCTATTTACTAGAATATTCAGATACACCAACTTCAACTTCAATAGTTGAACATAATAATTTTGAATGTCGATCTTGTATAATAGAAAATATTAGAATTGAAGATACTGGGGAAACAAAATTTGCGGACAAATTCACAGTCAATAAGGATTTTGAAGTTACAAATTTGGGTTCTACTATTCTATTTAATGGAGGAAATAATCGGACAAGTGAAGTGACATTTAATGGTGATGTTCTCACTCCTTCGGTGTCAGGATGTACAGGAAGAACAAATTTTAGTGCTGTACACACGAATAGCTCAACTTTCGTGAGGGCGTCTGGATCTGTGGTATTTAAAGATGTAATTATCAATGATATTATAGCGAGTGGTGGAGCAACATTTAAATTGTCAAATGGTGTACTACAAGGTTTGTCTTCAGGGTGGACAATTACAAACCCTCCGACTTCAGTAGATTATTATTGGAAAGGTGTTACAGGTGCTAATAGAAGCTGGGATGATCCAGGGAATTGGGTACTAAGTAATGGGTCTTCTAATGGGTGTATTCCATCGATTTCAGATAATGTTTTTGTTAATTCTAGTGCAAAAGGAAATATACGAATCCCTTCTTCGTATGTCGCTGAATGTGCTAATTTTACTTGGACCAATACGAATGGTTATCGATTAATATTAGATGGAACCTCTACTTTGAGTAGTGAACTGAAAGTTGCCGGCGATTTTTATGTTGATCAAAGTTGCACTATTGATGACATTAATAATCATGCACTGACTTTTAGTTCAATTTCCTCTAGAATCATACAGACTAATGGAGTACAATTACCGAGAATAAATTTTGAAGGTACTGCTGGTATTTGGACGCTACAAGATAAATTAAACTGCGATCGATTGAGCTTTTACAGTGGTACACTTAATACAAATAATGAAGATATACAGGCTGGAAATTGGATTTCATTAGGGACTGATGCGAAAACATATACACTAGGAAATTCAACTATTATTGTGGATAATACATTTACTCTCTCTCTATACACCTACTCTAACGTTACCGTTAATCCAAGTACCAGTCTTATAGAGTGTAAAGAATTGGACGCTAATTTTACTACTCTTACACTAAATAATTTGAAACTTACAAACACATCAACAACGCTTTTAAATCAGGGAGATCTTACACTTAACAAGTTAATTTTATCTGGCACAGGGGAGGTAAGAACAACAGATAATTTGGTAGTTAATGACCTATTCTTTGAGGAGAACGGTTCTACACTTGCTATTAGTGGTACTTCTTCACAGCTAGTTATAATTGGAGGAATTGAGAGTCAAGCTAGTATAGCTAATCCGGCTATATTGAAGTCAACAATATCAGGTATTCAAGCAGAGATTGACAAACCTTCAGGGAATTTATGCGCAACAGGGAATCTATCTATTCAAGATATTGATGCTGTGCTGACAGGAGTTTTTAATGCACCATCAGCAAATGATATATCTAATAATTCGGGCATAAACTTCTCTTCAGGTACAACGTCAGGACCAGTAACCTTGTACTGGATTGCTGGGTCAGGAGATTATTCTATTGCAAGCAACTATAGTAAAGTTTCTGGAGGTTGCCCTTCAGGGGTAGATCCAACAGTTGCTCAGTCTTTGATCTATGATGATAATGGAATATTCTCTAGTGCTGGAACAGTAACTTTTTCAGGATCTCCTGTTCTTCAAAACATGTACTTTTTTAATACATCCGAACCTGCAACTTTAGACGTTACAGGAACTCTAAGTGTAAATGACTTGTCGGTTGATAGTGGAGAACTTAATCTATCTGGAAATACGCTCGAAGTGAGAGGTGTAACACGTGTAGACAGAGGATTTCTGTCTACAGAAATGTCAACTTATGATACAGAAGAGTTGATTACTACTTCAAGTTCGTTACTTATCATTAGGTCTGGTTCTTCAATTAATGTCAACGATTAATACCTAATAAATCTAAAAAAACTAAAACTCGAAAAATGAGAAACTTACTTTTTGCAATCTGGTGTGCTGTTTCTACTGTTGGGTTTTCTCAACTAACGAATAATGGTGCAACCATATTGATTGAGGAGGGCGCTACATTGACATTGTCTGGGAATATTGCGAATACCAATAGTGGTTCGATCGTGAATACAGGAGATCTGGTTGTTTATAATGACTTGAATAATACAGGTAATATTAACTCAGCTACACCAGCTGCAAGGATTATATTTGAAGGGAGTGACCCATCAAACTTTACAGTGGGAAATATAGACCTGTCAATACTCGAAATTCGTAAAAGTAATGCCAATCTTATATTGAATGGAGATCTTGAAATAGATGATTCCGTTATATTTAATTCTCAAGGGAGTGGAAGTATCATCCTAAATACGTCAGATCTCATCCTTGATCACACTGCTGCATTTGTAGGAGCTTCGGCTCAAGAATATGTAGAAACTAATGGCACCTCTTTCCTTATCAAAGAAATGAATTCAGCAGGAAGTTTCACTTTTCCCGTCGGTAATGGTCAAGGAAGAACAAAATTAGAAACAGATGTCTCAGGATCATCTTTCGTAAATGCAAAATTGAAAGTTAGAGTATCTAATACAGCAGATCCTAACCTGCCCATCGGTGTCAATGATTTTTTAAATCGATATTGGACCGTTGATGCAGAGAATATCGGTACTTACGAGAATGATGTTACAGGCACTTACTTACCTTCAGATGTAGCAGGACAAGAAATGAATATTAATGGTGCAAGCTATTCAAGTTCTGCTTGGTCCTTTCTCAATGCTAGTCGTGGTAGTAATAGTGTTCTAGCAACTCTAACAGCTAATAGTTCAACCTTTACAGGACGTGAATTAGCGGTTCCTTTACCTGTCGAACTCAGCAATTTTGTTGCTGATAAATCCTCGTCTAACAGCGTTCAGCTTTCTTGGAATGTCGCGAGTGAATTCAATACCTCACACTATACGATCGAACGAAGTACTGATGCATCTAATTGGGGAGCCATAGGTAAAGTAAAAGCAGTCGGATTTACAAATGAATCAACGAATTACGCGTACAACGACGAAGAAATTCCGCAAGTTGTAGCCTCAAACAATCTGCTCTATTATCGTCTCCAGATTGTTGATCACGATGGCTTTAGTGAGTATTCGACTGTGGAAGCAGTCTCTTTCACTGATGATGAGGTGTTTTTTAAAGTGTTTCCTAATCCTACCAAAAGTACATTCAGCCTAGCAACGGCTAGTCCACCAGACGAAATCTTGGTATTCAATGCTGTTGGTAAACTTGTTCTTAAAATTGAGGATTCATCAGAGGTTAACTTAGAGTCCCTACAAGCAGGCTTGTATAAAGTCAGCGCTCGGACTGGACAACTCGTTCAATTTGCATCTGTCGTTAAGACAGATTAAGCCTTGACTATCAAACGGTTGTAAACTGGTAATTACCTATGTATTATCGATAGGAAATACGAAATGATACGTTCCAATGAGGCTTGTTGTCCATATTTCATTTGACTATCGTGTGAAAACACTAACAATTTTATGAAAACACAAAGTTTTTTTGGGTGCAAATGATTGGTGTTCAATGTGTTGTAATGTGAAGTTGATAATTTTGTAGTTTGTCGGAACCTTCTTTATATCCTTGCCGTTAATCGGCCTTAACGACAGGTCATCTTTTTCGAGTTGACGTCTGAAAAGCCGAGGGCATGAATGCAACAAAACCTACCAATCGTCTGGCACTCCTTGTTGCCTTTGGCATTGTCTATATCGTGTGGGGCTCGACCTACTTGGCCAACATCATTGCGATCGAAACGATCCCACCGTTTACACTGATCGTTGCTCGACTGTTAGTCGCCGGTTCTTTTTTGTTTGGGTTTGCCTGGGTTTCTGCTCAAGGTAAAACAGGAGACAAAGCATGGTCTTGGCCAACGAAAGTGCAATGGCGAAACTTGATCGTTACGAGTTTCCTTTTTTTGACGATTGGTCTTGGTGCAATCGTGTGGGCAGAGCAATATATCGAATCAGGTACGACCGCATTACTTGTAGCTGCCGAACCGCTGCTGGTCGTACTCGTCCTCTGGGGTTTTGAGCGTAAGCGCCCCCGTTGGCAAGCCTTTGTTGGAGTAGCACTTGGAATTCTCGGTACAATCGTGCTGGTTGGTCAAGACATCGTTATAGAAGGAGATGGCGCTTGGATGGGAATTGGGGCGATTTTGCTTGCGATTACAGCTTGGGCTTTCGGTTCGGTATTGACCTCGAGGGTCTCGCTTCCGCAAAATCGAGTACAAACGGCAGGTCTCCAGATGTTGATAGCTGGTATTTTGTCGCTTCCATTTATGCTTGCGACGGGCGAGCTGGACACGTTTACCATCACAGATGTTAGTCAACGGTCGATGATCGCCTATGGCTTCTTGGTTGTGTTTGGATCGATCATTTCGTACTCTGCCTTTTTGTACCTTTTACAGAACGTCTCGCCAGAAAAGGTCGCGACTTCTACCTATGTCCACCCAGTGGTTGCGCTCTCACTCGGCGTGCTGTTCAGGGATGAGATCGTGACGAACCAGACGATGCTCGCCTGTGCAATTCTGCTTGCAGGTGTATTGTTTGTCAATGGCAATTGGGGTCGACGTAAAAGGAGTGCTTTGGTGCAGCCACGGCAAGCACTTAGTCCGGCTATCAAGCGTCGTTGGATTGGTAAGGCGCTTCCTGGCAAGGCCGATGATCTCGAGCAGTTTATCGCAGAAGTTGTTCTTCCTGATATGCGTGCTACGAAGGGTAATTTAGAGGCGGTTGTTACTCGGCCTTTCGGCAAAACCAGTTCTACGGTAGCCGTGGAGTCAAAGTGGGCCGATGAGTCTTCTATCGACAAGTTCACAAAAGGCGAAACAGCGAAGCCCAAATTTTACGTAGGTCAGGAAGACCTATTGGATACGGATGGTCAAATGCTAGAGCACTTGGAGGAATAGAGGTCAGCTACGCGACGGTATTATAAATGTGAGACCGCGCTTTGTCAGCAGGAAGTACACCAGCTGTGCGGCTGTATGACCTGTAGATAGACTACTTTGAAAATCTGCTCAGGAGTTTTGACCTTACAGCCATGTGCGGCCGCTACTCCAAAGTTCTTTCCCCCAAAGACATCGACGAAGCTTTCGGTCCGGTAACAGTAGAGGCAGAACAGTTGGTGGCGAACTATAATGTCGCACCCACCCAAAAGTCGGCAGTGATTACCAATCGCGAT
>CALDTK010000023.1 GCA_937924035.1 uncultured Saprospiraceae bacterium
AAAGTTCACGCATGAGCCTACCCGTAAGGTGAAGCCCTTCCCCAAGAGAAGACAATTTCTTTACTTTCCGATGCATGTGCAACAGTTGCAACTGCAACAGTACAACCTGACTCGAAAAAGGTTTTAGCGAAAGCGAAAAAATAGTACATAAATGGATTCACAATTCTCCTTAAAAGCACATTAAACTCTCCTCGTTACCTTCCCTCCATGTCTACTCGTCGTAATTTCTTAAAAGTTGTTCCTGCCGTTGGTGCTGCATTGACTGCTAGTTGTACGGAATCAAGTAATTCAGCTTCCGCCAAAACCTCACCTGCGCCGCTTCGCCCCGTAGTCATTTCAACTTGGAATCATGGTCAACCTGCCAACGCAGCTGCATGGAAAATTCTCAGCCAAGGAGGCACCGCGCTCGACGCTGCCGAAGCAGGCGTTCGGGTAACCGAAGCAGATCCTTCTGGACAAAGTGTTGGCCTAGGTGGAAGGCCAGATGCGGAAGGAAATGTTACTCTCGATGCTTGTATTATGGGACCGGACGGGGACTGTGGATCGGTAGCCTACCTCCAAGAAATCTTGCATCCCATTACGGTTGCTCGGCAAGTGATGGAGAAGACCCCTCATGTCATGCTCGTCGGCAAAGGCGCGCAAGAATTTGCCCTCGAACAAGGCCACAAAAAAGTGGACCTCCTCACCGATGCTTCTCGCAAAGATTGGGAAGAATGGAAAGCAAAAAACACTAGCGGACGATTACCCATCAACATTGAAAACCACGATACTATTGGTTTATTAACGTTAGATCAAAATGGAGATTTAGCGGGTGCGTGTACCACTAGCGGCGCAGGTTTTAAACTGCCGGGTCGAGTTGGTGATTCACCAATTATTGGCGCGGGATTATATGTCGATAATGAGATCGGTGGAGCCACGGCAACAGGCTGGGGTGAGGCGGTGATTCGAGCATGTGGATGCTTCTTGGTGGTCGAACTTATGCGCCAAGGACACTCGCCTCAGCGTGCCTGCGAACTAGCCGTTGAGCGCGTCATTTCTAAGAATCCAGATTGGAAAGAAATTCAGGTCGGCTTTATCGCACTCAATAAAAATGGAGAACACGGCAGCTTCTGTATTGCACCTGGGTTCGACTATGCGCTCTACAGCCCAGAGGTTGAAAATGGACTCATCGATAGCGGCTCAAAAATCAAAGGATGATCATCTACGAAGTTGTAACTGAAGATGTCGCTGGCGTACTCGCGGCTGAAGCTGGAGGAGCACATCGCATCGAGTTTTGTAGTGCCTTAGATGTTGGTGGGCTGACGCCGAGCATCGGCATGGTGCAAGAGGCTCTTCGTCAGCGTGAGGCGATTCCGATCATGGTGATGATTCGCCCGCGCGCCGGTGACTTCTGCTATACCGATACAGAGTTCGCCACCATGCTGGCCGACATCGACGCAATCAAATCAACAGGCGCAGAAGGGGTCGTCTTCGGCATCCTCAATCCTGATGGCACTGTCGATAGGGAGCGCACCAATCAGCTTGTGCTCCGTGCTCGCCCAATGCTCGTTACCTTTCATCGTGCGTTCGACATGACGGTCGATCCGTATGATGCACTAGAGGCGCTAATTGATGTTGGCATTGACCGTGTACTCACCTCTGGTCAAGAAGCGACGGCCATCAAAGGAATGACCTGTATTCAAAAGCTCGTCCAACAAGCGGATGGTCGCATTACCATTCTTGCGGGTTCTGGTATCCGGCCAGCCAACGTCCAGAAGTTGGTGGTTCAAACAGGTGTGCAGGAAGTACACGGTTCAGCTTTCGCCAAAACTTCAAGCGCGATGACCTACCGCAATCCACGCTTAACGATGGGCGATCCTGATTCGGATGAGTATGCGTTGCGAGTGACGGACGAACGGAAAGTGAGGAAGATGGTGGAGGTATTGGGGCGGGTTTAAGCAAGTCAAAGACATTACAGCAAACACCATATCTAATGCCAACCAAGCAGCAGAACACCCTTCCCAAGCGTTGCAAGGTCATATAAGCTTTCGACTATGCACCATAAGATACTCTTCTGCCTACTCATTTCTCTAGCCATCAACCTTACCAATGCTTATGCTTGCGATTGCGTGGATGCTCCAGAAGCAACTCGCAGTATCGATGACCTAGCCAAGACAGCCGCAGACGAAGATCGATATGTGGTGGCGGTCAAAATTATAGCGACCGAAACAAGACTTCGCGAAACAAATAACACTAGCTATGAGGTAGAAGGCTTTATAGCTCAAGTAGTAGAAATATTGGCTGGCTGCATCGAATACAATGAGATTTTTATCCGTGAAGCAGGAGGTTGCTCAGACTATGATGTGTACGGATTGAAGATCGGAGACACAGGATTAGCAATGGGATCAAGAGAGCAAGAAGATTTTCTAAGCGCTTTTCAATGTGATACTCGTCATAGTTATTACAAGACAAAAAATGACAAAACAGATAGTTCAAATAGCTCCATTGGTCAATCAATCTCATTAGATGATTTAAGAAAATACGATTCGTGTAGCCTTGACTATGAAATATTCCCCAATCCCACAAGTCAATCCATTCAAGTAACCTTAGACAAGGAGCCTATTCAGGCAAACCTCCCAGTTACCGTTTTGGATGAGAGCGGTCGTGTTGTGTTAAAAGCAGTCGGACCTATGATTATAGTAGCACAACTCTCTGCTGGGACATATTTCATAAGAGTTGGAAATAACGAGAGTGTTAACCCTTTAGTGATTGCGCACTAATACTGGTTTAGGCCGTCAAGTATTCTTGGAACTATCCCTCCTTCCCCAAATACAAATCCAACCTAACCTCTGATAGATCCTCATCATTCTTATATATTTCTAATATTCGTCGATCATCCCAGCGATATTTCACCCAGTTATTCGGCTTGATCTTTTTATCTCCCTTAAAGTATAGCTGCGTTGCTAATCGTTCGTAGCCCTCAACACCATCAATGAGATAGTGGATATGCTTCGGGCGACCTCCGTAGGGAGGAGGTACAAAGGTCTTAAACCAATATTCACCGTTCTCATTGGTTGTAATTTTTCCTCTGCATTTAAAAGACGCGGAGTCCATGTCATACTTCTTCTTATGGTCACAATGCCAGATGTCGATTTCGATATTTTTAAGAGGAGTCTTACAATCTGCACCAAACACTTGACCGACAACTTTTAGCGGAATTTCATCCGTGACACCGGGAAACGTCAAGTCATTTCTGAAGGGCGCTCCTTTCCGAAAAAAAGGCCCAAGCATATCGGTGCTTGTCGCACAGTCTGTTTTGAAGAGGCCGTCGGTTTCTATCAATTCAAAGCCTGAAGTAGCAACTGCAAAGGCGCTAAGGCCGGCTACTTTAATGAAGTCTCTTCTTTTCATAATCAAGCTTTTACTAAAAACTGCGAACCGTCAGATCGAGGCCAACTACTTAAAGTCCTTCAAGTCTTAAGTCCAAAGGTGAACCACGAACCGTCAGATCGCATCCAACAACTACAATTGTCTACAGTCAGAAATTCAATAAATAGACTCCAAGTGAACCGATAGATCTGACAGTTCACCACAGCTACCTTGAACCTTGAACCACATCGAAGAAGTGCGTAGCACAAGTCGATGTGCATGAACCTTGAACCCTACAACTTCTTCCGCACCGTATCCCAGTCCAAAAAGTAATTGACCTTGAGGCTTAACGTCTCGGTGCGTGGGTTTCGCATGAGGCCGTCCTTCCAAGTTCCAAAATAGCCGCGCTCGGCAGAATCTACACCCGTGAAGAGGGCATCCTTCCAAACGAGGAGCAGGTCGCTTCCAGGTGCGAAACGCCAGCGGCAAACGAGGTCGGCAGTCAAGGCATTGAAGGTTTCGTCGCGGTCGACCTCGTTGAGGTAATTCGTGTTTTCGCGTAGGCTACCGTCCAACTCCAAGTCGAAGTAGCGGGAGTAATCTACCCTACTCCAATAGTGTCTTGCATTGAGGTTAAAGCTAAGGTTGGGCGTTACCGTGTAAAGCAATACGAGGCTATTTTCAATCACATCTCGATCACGCTGACCGAACACGGGCACATCAACACCATCAACTTCAGTGAAAGTTGCAAAGCCTGCATCATTATTATTAATCTGTGAATTAAACTGCCAACCCAAGGTGAAATTATTAGAGACGCGATAACTTGGGCTAAAATAAATATCGTAGGATTCTCTACCTAAATCTTCCTTTAAAAAGACACTTGTATTCATACTAAGGTCAAACTGAAGTTTTTTACGCTCATCACTACCAACATACATACCTGTGTTAAAGACACCAGGTCGTTCGAAGAACCGATCTTCTACCCGAGGCTCAAATCGATCTCGCGTTGGCATAGGTTCCACATACACGTAAGGATTGAAATTCCAATTGCTCTTGGTTCTGCCAAAGGCAAACATGTTGAACCAGAACTCTGAAAAATCATTCGGCTCGATATAACGTTCATATCCGATGTTGGATCCGATTCCCATCCGGTTAAACGGGCCTACTTCGTCATTTCTGAAATAGCCAACGAAGGCAGAAATTTCACGGATGTTGCGGCGACGAAAAAAGCCAAGGTCTGAGTTATCGTAATTCGTACCGATCTCTTCATACTCGATATCCCAATTCCAACGGCCATCAATGTCTCCAAATTCAAGGTTTATGTTTTGACCAACTGAAGGCTTTTCGTCGGGATAGTAAAGCTGTGAAAACCCTACGTTTCCTGAAAGTCCGTAAGTATTCTTTTTGTTCCTGATATCAAAGACAGCCGCCGTCAGGTTTGCATCATACGTGGCTCCACTGCGCAATACATTTGTATTAATGAGGCTAACAAATCCGTTATTCGGAATTAATTGATCGACAACTAATACGTTGTAATTCGTCAGAGGTTGAGTTACAAAGTCAACCTCTCCACCTTCAGAAGTGCGCAGTGTGGCAGTCGACTTGGCGGTTACCGCATTGAAGACACCGACACCTGTTCCTTTGGTCGTTCGCCCGCTCACCTTGCTCGCATTGAGCACACGCGCAGCCCCAGGGTTTGACACAACCTCACCGTTAATTCGATCTGCTTCGGCATAAGCCTCGCCAAAACCGAGAGGCACACCTCCTACCCTACGCGAATAGAAATAACCGCCTTTATTAAACAACTCCACCCCTTCGGTGAAGAAGGGACGGTTCTCTGAAAATTGAATTTCAAATGGACTGAGGTTTAATACCTGATTGTCTTGTCGAGCCTCCGAAAAATCGGGGATTAAAGTCATGTCTAACGTAAAGGCATCGTTCAATCCAAGTTTCAAATCTGCTCCGGCACTGGCGTTGACATCGAAGTTGTGGGTTTTGGCGGAAGCTGGATCGATATAATCTGCGCCGGTAACTACACCGAATGGCGTCAATTGAATCCGAGCGGGTGGAGTTATGTCTTGAATCCCTTCAAGTCGCCCGAACTGAGGCACAAAACCCGCTTTATTCGGATCAACAGGATTCCAAAAGCTCTTTTGTTGTGCGGACGCATTTCTACGAAAGAAATTAATGCCCCAAGTTTGAATGGGCTCATCAGGAAAGCGAATCGCTGAATACGGAATCTCCATCTCTAGCGTCCATCCTGTTTCTGTTTGCGTGACGGCGTTTTTCCAAACCGCATCCCAGCTTTCGTCCTCGCCTTGGTCGCTAAGTATCGCATCGAACTGGCCACCAGTAACTACTGAAATGAACTCAAAGCCATTTACGCCAGAGAGATACGGATCAATAGCTACACCAAACCAATCTGCGTTTCCTATCCGGTCTCGCGCTCGAACTTCCTTACTTACAGAATCTTTGGTCGGATACCACATGGTAGCTGCGACATATAGTGCCCTATCGTCATATAGCAATTTCACCTCTGTCGGCCACTCCTCTTGGGGGCCAAAGGTTGGTTCAAGGTTTACGAACTCTCCTGTAGAGGCCGCTTGATCATAAAGTTCTGGTTCAAGAACCCCGTCAATGATTGGCGCTTTGCTAGTTCGATGTGCGAGTAAAATGCGTTTGGGCACGTCTTCTGCATTAGTATCTACAGGAGACACAGCCAGTGTCCTTGCTGATAATGAACCGACAAACAGAATAAGTAAGCCGCAAAGGGCTAAGCATTGTGACCGACACATACGAGTTGGGGAGCTGATGCACATCCAAAGACACTGGCATGACAGAGAGGTTGCATCAGAACGGTACCTAGGATATCGGATATTGGATTTCGTGTGCCTTCCGAAATAGAGACTACAAGAATGATGGAAAGTTAGTTTGATTCTTGATGGTAATCGGTGTTGAATTGTTGTTCGTCTTTAGGTCGATTTGGAGGGCCGTAGTTTAATGGTTTGATCCACTCTTCGTATTCCC
>CALDTK010000024.1 GCA_937924035.1 uncultured Saprospiraceae bacterium
ATCCGATCCCGCCCGAAGCACGAGACCCTCGCGCTGCGCGCGGGGCATCCCAAGTACCTACCCCCTTCTATCTCCCTATCCTCGTCGAATGCATCATCTTCAATTTCCAACCGCCTTCTGTACGCACAGCGACCCCACTTTCTAGCCAGCTGAAGTTATTGACCGTGTCTCCTTTGGCGTCAACCCAGTGGGCGTTGTTTTGATAGGCACACCAGGCATTGTCACCAATGATTTCGTTGCGGAAAAATTCGAAGCTATTGAGTCGTTTGGGCGCATCGGCTGGTTTGTTGGCCAGCTGCCCAAGTTGCCACGTACGAATGGTGTCGTTGGTCCACACTTCTCCGTGTTCGAGGATGACGAAGTCTCCAGTCTGGTAGCGGCGCACCTGAGCGGTATCCGTTCCTGACCAGATGTTGTCGAAGACGTCTTGAACGAGTTGTTGGATGGCGGCTTGGTCTTGGGCGGGGGTTGGGCCGGGGGTAGCAGAAGACTGAACAGGAGACACGCCGTCACTACAAGCTAGAAATAGGAGCGTGACGAGGATTGCGTAGAGAGACTTCATTGGGTGGGTTTGATACTGGGAAAGGTAGTTGATGCCAGCGGCATCTGTACTGTGCGAGGGCTGGCAGGCTATTGACGAGTTTTTAAAGTAAGTGTTGCGTGCGTGGGATCGTAAATCGGTACCCCTTCTCTATTCCCAGTATTCGAAACTCTGTACAATAGAAGTTGCAGTATTCGAATCAAGTTAAGACTCAATCAAGCGGAAATTTGTGCTATGAAAATTGCAATCCGTCTAGCTATACTTTTTTCGATTCTTAGTGGCTCTTCAGCCTTAACGGTAGACGCTTATGCAATCACATCCTCAGCCGCAGGGGCCTCAGTTCAAACACAAGAGAGAACATTTGCTGTCAGGCGATATGAAAAGAGAAAACGAACTTTCGAACGAAAGGCCTCGCAAAAGGATGTATTCAATGTAAACGGCCCACAAGAGCTGTTCTTACGAGGACTATTACTTGGTGGCATCGGAGGTATGCTCCTTTTGGGTGCGAAAAACACGAAAACAGCTACTATCGGAGATGCTTTATCGGTTATCCTCATGTCCGTTACTGGTGCCGCTATGCTTGCAGCTGGTGCATTAGTAATAATAATCGCAGGAATTTGGTGGCTTACTCAAGCATTACGCAAGAGAAAAAAGGCGCGGCATTCGTAAGCTTCGGAAACTTGTACTGAAGCCTTGTTATACGAGCGCTATATCCTTTGATCGAGGTTCAAATGGTAGCGCTTGATTTATCGGGGCGGCTCTTACCACGCGTAGCGTATAGCATTCCCATCAATACGACGACAAGCCCCGCAGTCCAAAGCTGAAATTTCCACCGCCAATTAGATTGTTCGTTCACGATACGAGGAGAAATTTCTATAGAATTACTCCAAGCGATAAAGGCATCGGCCATAGGTAACTGACCAAAAACATATTTCTTGTTTTCCTTAAAAGTATAGGCGGCACCAAAGAGTTCTACTGAATTTCTTAATCCAGCGTAGGTATTCCAGTCTTCAGCGATCCCTGTAAGTCGCTGACCGACAATTGAGGCAGAACCACCCACACCAAGAATTACGGGACCAGAATCAATATCACCGCTCCCAATATCCCCATCAGGATACTCCAAAACACCTGGCAACCCAAATCTAGTGGTTAAAAATAAGTCCTTATATATCTTGTATTGATCAGCAGCATAGGACGAATCAATCTCAAACAAAAAAGTCAATATTAAACTTTGAGATGAACCGCGTGCCTTTCCATATTTGACGCCGAAATTATCGCCAATAGAATGTGGAATCAAGCCCGTCTCAGGATCGAGATAGGCTTTACTTTCTGCAACCCATGCTTTTCGATCAGCTACATACAACTCATCAAACAGGGAGTCATGTATTTTCAGTGACGCAATGGAAGTCATCATGTCTGCAGGCCAAATTTGCCCACGATAACTTTCGAGGTATGGCAACTCCGAACTGTCTATCGCCTCCGCTATGATAGTGCACCTGTACTTGAAATCTAAAACCTGTGCTGCATCCCTTTCGCCTTCAGGCTGAAGCGCCAACCTATTCCCCTGTAAATAGGTGGTCCACCCAAAATGAAAGGCACCATAAGGCAAAGGAAGATCTTCAGGAAAGATTTGCGTACATTTTTCACTGTGAAGTTCAGCAAGTGTTCTATCGATTTCAGCAACACCTCTTTTATAAAGTTCTGTATCCGAATCCACGCCCTGTAGCATATTACACCATGTCAACCCGTAAAGCACATTGATAAAAACGAAACCTTCAGGAAAGAGACGCTGCATTTTCGCGCCTTCGCCTGCTTTGAGTTTGGCTTCAAGAAAATTGAGTTGGTGTACGACGTCGGTATTGACAAGTACGCCTTGTTCTTCGCTAAAGGATGGATTGTGATACATGGCGTAGTTCATCCAGAGTAGGACTAGAACGACGACGATGAGAATGGATTTCGCTATAAACTTCAGGAACTTGACCATTAGCTATTTGGTATCAAATTGACGCAAACCGCCTCTGGATATACAATGTAATTCGACAGCGAATTTACTCCTCCCAACTTGCTCGCACATTCTCTATCCATGAGTAGTACGATTGTTGCTCTGCCGTGAGCACCGCTTCAAGTTTACTAAGTACTTCTTCACCTTCTTTTAGTGGGGTTTTCATCAGGGCTTTCACCAACGCCATATAAAAATCTCGAGTACTTCTTGTTGCGTATTGCGGAGCTAATTGAAGCATTAGCGGCTCAACACGTTTTAGATGATTGGCGTATTGAGCATCGTATAAATCGAGCGCTTCTGTTACAGCTTTCTTATCAGAAAGCGCGAGTCGTTCAATGAGGAGTGTAGAATCTTTTGGATGGCCGTATTGAAGGATAAGTCTCAAGGCAATGGCTTCATTCGTATTCCCATAGACGCGTCTCAGATGATTGACAGCACCAACCGAATCAGAACGATACAGTTCCTGCAAATTCAAAAGTGCACCTCTCCCCGCAATGTTATCCGAAGCCAAAAGCATACTGTCCATTCGGCGGGCTATTCGTTTATCGAATTGTTGTTCTTGTCCTTTTCTAACTGTGAATGCGCGCATTATTTGGCCAGCTGCAAAATCTCCGACGACTGATTCCGTGAAGACACAACCACGTCCAAAGGTGATTTGAGAAGTGTCACCCATTGTTTTGGCGTAAGCCGTAAAGAGCTGCTCTTCATCTTTCAGGTCAAGACTTAAGACAGTAACCACGCGTGTGGTAGGCCGACTGCTAGAGAGTGAGTCCATGTGAAACCACTCGGAACGTCGAGCAACCAGGCTTTCCAGCCAAAGTCCACGTGGCGTAATAGATCCTCCAAAGCCGATCGGCCCTTGATGGATCTCCGAAACCGTAGCCATCGAATCAAACAAGGCACTGATCGGCATGCGAGGTTGTTGTGCTTCTGCTTGCGCCAAAACCAATAATGACATGGCACCAAAGAAGAAGGACCGCAGAATCATAATAACTTAACGCATAATATTCGGGGATGGTACGCTCGTGACCTCTCCTCTTACGCTACATAGGTCAAACAGCTCTATGAAGGACCCTTAAAATTACGCCGTACCTTACTTCATATGCCACGCCCCACTTCCAAATCCGAGCTTCTTACACGCTCTCAAGCGAACTACGAAAAACTCATTGACTATGTCGAAGCCCTTGCGCCTAAAGAGCAAGCGGCGGAGTTTAAGCCAGGCACCCTGAATCGAAACATTCGGGATGTACTCGCACACCTACACCACTGGCACGTGATGTTCTTGAGCTGGTACGAAGTGGGCATGTCTGGAGAGAAACCGGATATGCCAGCGAAGGGCTACACATGGAAGACAATGCCCGATCTTAATCATTGGGTTTGGGAAAAGTATAGGTCCACCCCTCTCGCTTCCGCTAAAACAAGCTTAAACAAAAGCTTTAAGCAAGTACAGGCAATTATAAGCAGACATACTGACGAAGAACTCTTCACGAAGAAAAAGTATAAATGGACTGGGTCGACTTCTTTAGGCCAATACTTAGTCTCTAATACTTCGAGTCACTACGATTGGGCTTTAAAATTGATTAAGCGCGGAAGGAAGATTAATTAGTAGTTGATGCTTGTCAATTGATAATGTTC
>CALDTK010000025.1 GCA_937924035.1 uncultured Saprospiraceae bacterium
TGAGTTGGGAGCGGAATGCAGTGCCTGCCCCTGAAGCATATACCGTGAAGGAACACGAAAGAGCAACTAGCGAGTCATAAAGTCGTGTTTTACGATGCGAAGCCGTGCGTTTGTTGTAGGATCTAAAGTCGCAGCAAGGACACGCCTCAATCGATCCTTGTCACCGCTCGTAAGCACCGTATGCATTCGATTAGTAAGCAGCGTATCTGAAGTTTCGGCTAATAGCGAATGCTCTTGAAGCACTCGAACTAATTGTCGAGCTACCGAGGGTGCAGGGTCAATCAGCTTCACGTTAACTCCTGCGATTTCAGCAATCGCTTCGCCTACCAACGGGAAGTGTGTGCACCCCAGCACGATTGTGTCAACACCCGCTTCAATCATAGGTGGTACGATGGTGTTGAGTTTTGCCGAAAGGCGAGGACTCTTCAACTCGCCCTCTTCAATCAAGGTCACCAATCCAACACAAGGATCTTCAACGACCTCGACGTCACGACCGTATTGACTCATCAATTCCGCGTACTTCTCTGATCCAAACGTTCCGGCAGTAGCCATGACGCCAACCTTTCCGGTAACGGTAGCTTGGGCGGCAGGTTTGACTGCGGGTTCCATTCCAACAATGGGGATAGTAGGGTAGCGCTTCCGCAAAACCTTGGCTGCCGCCGCTGTAGCTGTATTGCAAGCGATGACGATCGCTTTGCACTGCTCGACTTCTACCAGATATTCGACGATTTGCTCACTAAAGGCAACGATCTCGGCCTGCGGCCGCGGTCCATATGGCGCCCTTCCCGAGTCCGCGACGTAGACGAATCGCTCTGCAGGCAGCATGTCCGGCAACAGACGGAAGACGCTCAGTCCGCCAAGGCCAGAGTCGAAGATGCCGACTGGAGAATGCATATCGCTGGGGCTCACTTGAATTTTGAATTGAGATACTGAGCTTCGCTCAGCACAATTTTGAATTTTGAATGTCGGGATGGCTTACTCGCCTTCGGCTCATTTTTCAGTGGCGAAAGGTAGTTCTTTGATTTTAGAAACAGTAGAGCTCTTTACTTAGCTGAGTCGTTAAAGTCCCTGAAGCAGTACTGCTTAAGTGGCTCAAGAGACTAAAAGAAGGGGCAATTGAATAGCCTTAGCTCTGTAGTTTTGAGAACTGGACCTTTAGGGATTTATTTGCGTATATTTAGTTAATATTTAAATCAACTATGATGAACATCAGAACACTCTTTCTTGTATTTGCTTTATTCTCGCCCTTACTAGGTTACTCTCAGTTGTCGCCCTTGACAGATGCGAATTTCGAAGAATCTTCTCTCGCTGTTAGAGATGCTATCTTTCAATACTTTGATGTCGCTTCAAGCTCTAGTGCGATTATCGAAGATCTTCCACTGGAATCTTCGGAGTCTTTTATGATCGAGGCTGGTGTTAGTGGAATGGAATCTTCTATTACGTTCTACAAATCATTTACTACCTCAAAAGGATATGATGGCGCAAGTATTTGGGTTGGGACAAATGGCACCTCTTTTCTGTCAATAGCGACTAAGGAGGTAGATGGAATGCAGCATTCAACTATCTACTGGACTTTTGAAGAAGAAGAATATCATTTTTTTACATTAAACGACAATGTTGGATTTGCCCTCAAGGAAAATGAAAAACCTGAAGGAGAATGTGGAACAACATTCGAACCTGACGCAATTAGTCAGGTAGCTCCGGATCTGTGCAGGGATTCAGATTGTGAAGCAGTAGTTCGAATTTTAATGATTGAAGAAGAGGTTAGTTGTGTAGGGATTCCTCTTTTGTTTTGCAATCTATTTAGGATTTTAAGGAGATTACAATTGGTGGTTGTTTTGCCAATAAACCAGCAGGTGCTGAATAACAGCTTAGTTGATAATTTGACTTTGGAATACGCTTTTGACTATCTAAATCTTCCAAATTCTAATCAACCTGTAGGCGATTATTATTCTACGATTGTTAGCGATCCTTCGGTAGAATTAGCTAGGCAAATTGCTGCTGCTGACCTTGTACAAGTCGTAATTTCTTCATCCCCTCCCGCTTGGGGGCGAATAAGGGGAAGAGCAACTATTGGATATGCTGATAACCCTAACCTTCCAGGTATTCATTCCGTTGTTCAACAATCCTTTATGGGTGCTATAAGGTATACAAGCATTCATGAAATAGTACATAATTTTGGTGGTTTACACAATACTCTTGGTAATAGTGGTTTGGTTAGTGGAGTCTTGATTGAAGGAGACCCTAATGTTAGTGATTTTGAATGTAGAAATGCGCATAGATTTTCTACTAGTTCTGCCAGCTCATTAGCATCAGTACTAGCACTAGCGCCAAATAATAACCGAGTCCCACATCTAAGTAATCCCGATGTGGACTGGTCAAATGTTCCGACAGGGACTGCAGATGATAATAACGCTTTGGTGGTTCGAACTATGGCTTGTCGCATTGCAAATATTTATAACTCAGTGCCCAGAGTAAGTTGGCATAATTATCCTTCTTGCATAAATCCTGGCGACGAAAACCCACCCTTGATCACGTTAAATGTGAGTGGTCCATCAGGTGTTGGGCCAGGTAATGGTCCATTCACTTACAGGTGGTTTTGGAGTTCTGGAACGCCTTCCCAAAATGGGCTGAGACTATTGTTTGTTCCTGATGAGAACGGTTCGAGTCTTTCTGTTCCAACGTATGTGCATCAAACTCCAGGTATAACCATCCATGTGGAAGTGACTAATGAGATTGGCGAGGTAACAACTTTAGTGAGGTATCTTCCTATCGGAAACTGTTTTAATGACCAAAACGAAGAATACTCTTCCATACGTAATCTGATATTTTACGATATTATGGGACGAAATTTGCTTAGTCTAGATAAACCTACCAATGAGGAAGTCATTTCGTCTTCTCAAATACTAATGAACTTGCATAGTATAGTGTTTTGCACTTACGTCGACGCAGGTGGGGTCCTACATCGAGTAAACCTTCAGAGCCTTCTTCAAAAATTGGACTGATGAGATTTTATACGTGCTATTTGATCTTTGTATCGTTTCTTTATTTTTCTTCCTGTACTCCAGAAGAGGAAGTCGTATTACCTGCTTTTACTGGATATGGATCGTATTTCGACTGTCCAGAGGATGTGATTGGAACTTTAAATGGATATAGATTCTCGGCTTTTGCAACGTTAGAACCTAAAAGTAACTATCCCCCTAAAGATCATTTTGTGTTGATAATCAGTAATTTTACTTCAGGAGGATCATTGAGGTACGATATGATTTTTCAGTTAAAAGCAGACACTCAATCTATTGGAAGGGAGTGTCAGTTATTGGATTTTCGTAAAATTGAGAAGCGACCCAGTGGATATTATGATCTACCGATTGGTAAAGTATCTATGATCGTTTCCCTTAATACGCGTGGAGGTGATACTCCGCCGACTGTTAGCTATGAATTAGATGAGACAAATAATGAAGAAGCGTTTCTGATTTTTGACTCGGTAGACTGGGTGGATGGCAATCCTGAAGCACAAGGAGGCATGTGGTATGGTCGGATAAAGGTGAAGTTGAAGTTACTAGCGTCTGAAAGAAACGATGAAGCGTACAGCCAAGCGATTCAGCTTGGCGAAGAAATTCCGACCCATTTGGATTTTGATCTAGACTTTAGTGCACCTACAGCTATCGGCCTATGGGACGAAAATTGTGGGCGTTAATATGGATTTGCTGTCTTGCTACAGATTTTCAATTTCATGCGCCATTATTTATGTGCGTATCAACCTGGTTGAGCGTTCCAAGTGTGTTTACTTTCAAATGGCAAGTGACGATATAGTGATTTTAAGATCTCCTTCCAAATAATTGTCAAATTCTAATGCCTAGGTGCCTTGAGCGTTGATCCACGTGCTACATAAAGGATTTAGCTTGTCTTTAGCTCGTTTTTTGCCAGCGCACGCACAGTGTCTCAATCGTTGGCTTGACGTCCCAAACGGACGTCCCAAAGGCAGTCAAGAACATTATCAATTGACAATTGACAATTGATAACTAAAAATTGCGGTGCGGTTCTAGCCGCGCATGCAAGCATGCAAACTCCTCCGGATCTCATCAACGGTGGCGATTTTGCAAAACTGGATGCCTGGATAACGCTGATCTGAAAAACTCAGCTGCTCCAAGTCGAAAGTTTCCTTCTCAAGCTCAAGAAGATTGTGGCCACGGGTCACCAAAAGGAGTTGACGGCAAGGAGCACGCTCAACCACTTCACTCAGCGTGTAATCACCACTTAAGTAGCGATTCACAAGCCGGAAGGTCACTGGAAACAAGACCAAATACCCACTCTTGCGCAACCTACACTGTAGGTGCAGCACCTGATCTTCATCGGTGTAGAGGCTTAGAATAGCCCCCTCATCCGCAAGTAAATCGGGTACACGGTCGATCTTCGAAAAGATCTGCTGAGTTTGGAGTGCGACCTGTGTGGTCATGTGTTTCAAGGGATTAAAAGCGCCCATTACGTATAGGCATAAGTGCGTATGCAAGCACCGTGCCTATACCCGCTCCAAACGTCATTTTTCAGGTGCTAGCAGCCTAATTAGATACTTTTTTGGGGTTTTGGTGAAAGTCCCGCGCAGGCGCGTGGACCCTCGTGTCGTGACGCACGCACAGCGGGGCTACGCACGGGGCTGAAGTATATCGCAAGACCTGATGAGCAAAAAAGCCTGAAAAACCAGCTTAACATCTATCTATTCAAGGAGTAAGTCCTAATTACTGGACCACAATAGGAACAATGTCGCAGACATAACGTACCTACGCATGACAACCTCCCTGCGGTTACTGTGTTAATTAACCGCTTGCAGGCCAATTCCGACCTCGCTTCACCCCTAATCCGACACGATATGTTCGACTCGAATGAGTTCATGAAATACGCGACTAAGCATCTCGGCATGAGTACCATGCACCTCGAGAAGTATAGCGCAGTTACTGGCCAGCAAGCAGCTGTCCAGGTTCCAAATATTCAAGGCTTTACGCCAAACGTCATTGAAGAGCGCCAAATGAATGTGGCAGCTGTTGACGTATTCTCACGGCTCATGATGGACCGTATCATCTTCATGGGCGTTCCCGTGACAGACTACGTTGCCAATGTCATTCAGGCGCAGTTACTCTTTCTCGAAAGTTCTGATCCAAGCCGTGACGTGCAGATGTTTATCAATTCTCCAGGTGGATCTGTGATCGCAGGCCTGGGTATGTACGACACAATGCAATACATCCAACCAGATGTGGCGACAATTTGTACGAGTCTTGCCGCTTCAATGGGGTCTGTGCTTCTTGCTGCAGGTACGCCGGGTAAGCGTTCGATTCTTCCAAATGCTTACGTCATGATTCACCAGCCTTCTGGTGGCATGCAAGGACAGTTTACCGACATGGAGATCAACTACAACTTGATTAAGCAGTTGCGCCAGCGTCTTTATCAAATTCTTGCTGATCACACCGGTCAGACCTGGGATACCATTGAAAAAGATAGCGATCGCGACAACTGGAAAACCGCTGAAGAAGCAGTGGCCTATGGCTTGGTCGATGAAGTGCTAAGTCGCAGACCTACCGGTGACGCGCTATAAGCTTTATCGATAGTGCTTAGGAAGTATCGTCTGATACTTCTTGTGCTTTCGCCAAAACCAAACCCTTCCATCTGCAGCGTCAGGTGGGAGGGTTTTTTATTGAGTCAACTCGACAGGAGCCCCGCGAAGCGTTGCGCGAAGATTTCAGGTCCAATACCGCCGTTGCCTCTGTAATCGTAGAAATATCTCTTAAGCTTGACCAACAACCTCAAGAGCAGCGCACCCTCGCGTAGGCTTCTTCCTGTCGAAGAGCAAAGCGCAGATGATGCTATCGCACAAGCCCGAGAGCAAGTGAAATCTCCAAAGCGAGTTTAAGAAGCTGCCACTTGCAAGAAAGACTTTGTTTCTTTCGTCTGAAAGAAAAGGTGAGAAGAGCACAATATCCTGTAATGTAAATCAGACGCCTGTTCTTTACCGCCTTTCTTTTGCCTTGATACAAAAGAAACAAAAGATCAAGGCCGCCTCAAAACTCGCCTCAGGGTTGTGCTCGCTTTTAGATGTCGTACAGAACTTATCATTGAAGCTTTGTACTTACGAATTTCGAGCATCGGTTACCGTGCATTGCGCTTGGCATGGTGCTACTGCTTCATCATTTCTTGTCTAGTTTAAGCTGGGCTGTATCGAAATCCTAGATGGAAGTGCTCAAACAAAGAGGCAGCCGAAACGGGGCGCTGTTGCGCATAGACTTCGGGGCCAAGCGAGGTCGTTGCCCTTGGGTTAGTGTAAATGAATCTTAAGAAATAGCACTATCCTAAGAGCAACGCACTGCCCGAGTAGACTTCCTTTTGTCTGAGCTACACCAACGCCCGACGGCCGCTGGAAAAGCTCAAGCAATGCACCACCCTCAAGCTGCTTTCCGCACAAA
>CALDTK010000026.1 GCA_937924035.1 uncultured Saprospiraceae bacterium
AAGACTCAATATCAAGCGCTTATTCTTGCTTGGTTCAACTTCTATTGGCGCTCATAATTATCCGTGCCCAAAACCGTACCTTTGCGGCCCCTAACGAAAATACCCATCATGTCAGCAACAGCCACCCAACACGCGTTCTTACAAGAACTCGGTCTCCAGGACACAAATGCCGGTACTTGGATCGGTCGCCAAACACATAGTAGTGGCGAAATGATCACGAGCAAAAGCCCAGTAGATGGTGCTGTGATCGGTCAAGTGAGTGTTACTAATCGCGAACAATATGAGTCAACCGTAAAGGCAGCAACTGAGGCCTACAAAGTTTGGCGCAAAACTCCCGCTCCACTTCGCGGCGAAATTGTTCGTCAATATGGCAACAAACTGCGTGAGCACAAAGACGCTCTCGGCCGTCTAGTAAGCTACGAAATGGGCAAAAGCCTTCAAGAAGGCTGGGGTGAAGTGCAAGAGATGATCGACATCTGCGACTTCGCAGTAGGACTTTCACGTCAGCTTTACGGACTCACCCTCCACTCTGAGCGACCAGAGCACCGCATGTATGAGCAGTGGCACCCACTGGGCATCGTAGGCATCATCTCTGCATTCAACTTCCCTGTTGCTGTATGGAGCTGGAACTCCATGATCGCACTTGTTTGTGGTGACGTTTGCATTTGGAAAGCATCGGAGAAGACTCCGCTTTGTAGTGTTGCTTGCCAAAAGCTTTTCGCTGAAGTAATCGAAGAGAATGACCTTCCTGACGGCATCAGCTGTATCATCAACGGTGATTACAAGGTTGGTGAGTTCATGACAAAAGACACGCGCGTACCGCTTGTTTCTGCAACAGGATCTACACGTATGGGTAAGATCGTAGGAGCTGAAGTAGCTAGCCGCATGGGCAAGACCTTGCTTGAACTTGGTGGCAATAATGCGATCATCGTAACGCCTTCTTCTGACCTAAAAGTCGTTGTTACGGGAGCTGTATTCGGAGCGGTTGGTACCTGCGGACAGCGGTGTACATCCACTCGTCGTTTGCTCATTCACGAGAGCATTTATGACAAGGTGAAAGATGCGCTTGTTCAGGCATATAGCCAGCTTCGCATTGGGGATCCACTCGATACCAACAACCACGTCGGTCCGCTCATCGATACAGATTCTGTAGCTCAGTATGAAGCTTCTATCAAGCAAGCCAAAGAAGAAGGTGCCAACTTCATTGTAGAAGGAGGCCAGCTTTCTGGTGGTATTTATGACAGTGGCTGCTACGTAAAACCATGTATTGCAGAGGTAAAGTCGCAAACGGCAATCGTGAAAAAAGAGACTTTCGCGCCTATTCTTTACATCATGAAGTACTCAGACCTCAACGAGGCCATTGAGATGCAGAATGATGTGCCGCAAGGTCTTTCAAGTGCGATCATGACAACCAACGTCCACGAATCTGAGCAATTCCTTTCTGCTTGGGGAAGTGACTGTGGTATCGCCAACGTCAACATCGGTACATCAGGTGCTGAGATCGGTGGAGCCTTTGGTGGTGAAAAAGAAACTGGTGGTGGACGCGAGTCTGGCTCGGATAGCTGGAAAGCATACATGCGCCGCCAGACCAATACGATCAACTTCGGTCGCTCAGTGCCTTTAGCACAAGGAATCAAGTTTGATTTGTAGCACTACTCCCCAAAAAAGCCCCAGTATCCGAATGGATGCTGGGGCTTTTTTTGTGGAGTAGTGCTTGTTGTGCGACCGCTCCCGCGGTCCACCGCACCTTGTATATAATACAACAATGAACCGCGGATGCGTCCGAACAACAAGAACCATATTTCAAACTGCAGCTCATGATAAAACATTTTGTGTTACATTGCAGCTATGTATAGCTATCAGCAACATGACAAAAGTCTACCCTCTGGAAAATCGAGATATAGACGACCACATTATTATCCAGGCGGAGGCACATTTTCACTTTCGTTTAGGCTTGCTGGCTCGATAACAAGACCAGCCTACTATAAAATCAAGAAGTTGTATGACCAGTATAGCGGAGAAGTACCTCAGCAAGTCTATTGGGAAGCCAATTCTGAAGAACGCCTAGGCTTTCGCCAAATGATGGTAGGTAAAACCGATCGACGCACTTTAAACGGTCCATTTCACCTTCACCATAATCAGCGTTGTCGGGATATATTGAAAGAGACAATAGCTTATAAAGAAGGTGAACATTATAGAACGCTCGCACTATCGATAATGCCCAATCACGTCCACTGGATTGTTGAGCACCTTTCTAAGGTTTGGCACATGGGGCAACTCTTAGGGCAAGTAAAGAGCTTTTCAGCAAAACTATCGAACATGGAGTTAGGCTTAACTGGCCAACCATACTGGCAAAATGAATCTTGGGATAGAGTAATACGCTCGCAATGGGAGCTCGAAAAAGATATCAAGTATACCCTCCTAAATCCCGTTGTATCTCATTTGGTCAAAAACTGGGAAGCGTGGGAGGGGAATTACTTGAATCCTTTGTGTGCGGAGTATGCACCACTAAATACTGAGGTGAAATAGCATAAGGCTATTGTGGCCGGATCGCTTCCGCAGTTCATCGTCATACAATCATACGCATTAACGGTGGACCGCGGGAGCGGTCGCACCACTAAGGCCATATTTCAAAGCAATTTTTTGGTGATCAGGAGCAGTAGCTATCAAGGGCTTTAGTTGCAAATGGGGCTTTTCGCTTTCATAGATTATACCAGCACTGAAGCAGGAGGTGTTGCAGCTTTCATCCACACATCCCTCTGCGGGTAAGGTATAGTGATGCCTTCTTGATCAAAGGCTTTCTTGATGTGCTCATTGAAGTGACATTTTGCTAACCAAAAATCAGCTGAGTTCACATAAGGTCGTGAAAAGAGATTGACCGAAGAATCATTGAGTGAGGTAACGAGAACTGTAGGCGCTGGCTCTGAAAGTATAGGCTCGTAAGCGTTAATAACCCGAAGCATTATTTCTCGAGCCTTGTCGATATCATCATCATAACTGATACCAATATTGATATCAACTCCTCTGGTCCCTTGACCAGAAATGTTGGTAATCGTCTCACTTGTAATCTTTGCATTTGGAACAATATGCTTTTGATTATCTGGAGCTATGATGACGGTATTAAACATATAAATCCCATCGACAGCGCCCGTTTGCCCACCGATAGTAACGACATCTCCAACCTTGTAAGGTCGCAGTGTGAGCAATAAAATACCGCTAGCAAAATGAGAAATATTTCCTTGTAAGGCAAGGCCAATGGCAAGCGCGATCGCTGAGAATATGGCAACAAAAGAGGTGACCTCAATGCCAAACATTGATGCCGCAGAAAGGAGTATTAAGGCTTTGAGAAGTATAGAAACTAAACTTCGTAAAAATGGGATAACGGTCGGGTCCACCGATCTCTTTTCAAGGGCACGCTGAAAAAGTGTCGCAGCCTTACTTGAGAGCCAGAAACCAAAAATTATAACCAGCAGAGCCAGTGCAACTTTTGGTAAATACAGGGTGGCAGCGTCCTTAAGAACCTTTAAGTTGAATTCGATCATATACCAATTGAACGTCTTAAGGTGCCCAATTGATCATATTACTTTCGACTTGCCCGCTTTGAAATATACTTTGATCGACGATGTTTTACACGTGACCATGCCCAAGTGCGGTGAGCAATATCACCTCCTAACAACATGAGCCACCCTAAAAGGAAACAACCGTTTCTGCAATACTCGAATCCTTTTCGCCAGCTCGCATCTGCAAACTGGTTAATGACTAATACCTCAAAGGCTATTAAGGCAGCTGCTAATAAAAATAGCGCAACACTCAAGGCACGAGCTTTTGCAATCCAAGAAACTGGTTTCTGGTAAAGTGCCTTTTCATATAGCTGTCCGGCCTCGACAAACTGAGGATGCAAGCGTAAAAGTTGATCACAGGTATGAATGCACTCGTCGTAGCTCATCATATGGAACAAGCTATTTGCCCTTCGGAAAAGAAGTGTTCGAAAAGCATCTTCTCCATCAACTTCGACCAAGTTATGTACTATCGATAGCTCTAAAAGCTCCTTGGTACACGCTATAACCAGTTGATAATTTCCGGTCTCATACAAGGCAGCACAGTATGCATACTGCAATCCGAAATACTCTCGGACTGGCAACATTGAAATATCCTGAGCATGTTCCTCTACAAATCTTAGCACAGAGCGTGACCCATCAGGTTCAATTTCCTTGAAGGTGCGAAAAAGTGGGCTTGACTTGATTTGAGGATTTGCCATAGTGCGACTTGAAGGTCAGTCGGGGAGTAGAGTGAGTGGATAGATGAGTGGGTGAGACGGACTCGCGTCCGCGGCGAGCGGAAGCGCGTGCAAGCCAGCCAAATACAACCCATCCACAAGTGGTTGATTTAGTCGAGCAAGCTCGGTGATTGTTGCCTCACGACGAGGATTTTCAGGAATAGACCACCAGGCATGATGCCCTTCAAGTGCTCCACCGTCTACTTCGCGATCGACAGAAGGTAAATCAGTAATAAGATGTAGAACGCCTTGTCCAGCTAGCCATCTTAGATCTGAAGCATTAATGTATGGTGGATTCTGATTTGAAAAGTCAACATCTTGTGCTTTTTCGCCTAAGACCCTCAAAATGACACCAGGCGTACTTGGTGGGTTTTGGCGTAAGCTCGAAAAATCAACTACTGAATCACCATTGTCCAACACATTTGTTGTAACGCTATGCAAGGTGGTCAGGAATGGCGCATTGGGCAATAAGCTCAATATGGTATTCTCCTCCCAATCAGCAACGATATGACCTAAGGTCTCCGTGTGTGTCCCATTTCCGTGTGGGTTTATGCGCACATTCATGAAATTGACAGGTGCACCTTGCTTTACAGCACCTATCCAATCTCCTGCCTGCACAGGCTCAATACTAACAGGTGGAGCATTCCAAGCCCGTACGCTAGAAGTGTCAGGTTCTAGCGGAAGCGCGATTGAAATTGGTGAGGATAAGTCGCTACAGTAGGATTTCCCTTCCCAGGTCAGGTTGACTTGCATAATCGCAAAGTACGACGAGTAGCCATTCGGTTAATGGTTACGACTGTCGTGCCCCCAATGCAATTTACCACGAATGGTGTGCAGAAAGCTTCGATCCTTAATTCGGACAAGCCTTGTGGAATAGACTCCTTTCTTTACAGCAAGTGGAGCATGGCTCTCATCAATGATCTCATGCCTGCTATCTAAGGTGCAAAGGAAATTTTCTGCTCGACCTTCCACTTCAAAACTGATGACACTATCGTCGGAGATCACGATAGGTCGAACATTGAGATTGTGCGGCGCAACTGGTGTGATCACAAAATTGCCAGATCCAGGAAATACAATCGGGCCTCCGCATGAAAGACTGTAGCCTGTACTCCCTGTAGGTGTCGCTACGATGAGCCCATCTGCCCAATAACTATTGAGGTAATCACCATTCACGTAAGCATGAATTGTAATCATGGAAGAGGTGTCACGCTTTAACAGCGTGAAGTCATTGAGCGCATATGGCAAGTCACCAAAAAGCCCAGCCTCTGATTCAAGCATGAGCATTTCTCTCTGCTCGATATCATAGTATCCCGATTTCAATAACTCGATCGTTTCGGAAATCATGCGCTTTTCAATACTTGCCAAAAAGCCAAGTCGCCCTAGGTTAATTCCAACGATCGGCACACCACAATCACGAATAAGGCTTGTTGCTTTTAGTATCGTACCGTCTCCACCTAGTGTGATTACAAACTCGAAAGACTTTACTCTGAAGTCAAGATAATTTTCAAATGCCCCTACTTCCTTGGGGAACTTCATCCCTTCTTCTCGAAGCATTTCTAGGTATGGCGCAAATATGTAGGTGCTCACATTATTGGCCGCCAAGGCATTGATTAACTCCTGTACGAAAGGAACATCACTTGGCTTAAGTACTTGACTGTACACGGCTACCTGCATAGGCACAAGGTAAGCGGTCTTTTAACGTTGGGCATTGTCGCTTTCGCTAAAACGATAACGAATAGCCAAAGTAGCCACCCCACTCTCCAAAGTCATTGCGCGTTGCTTCAAAACGGAGAACTTTACCATACCAGAGTACTGCATATGCGCCTACCCCGTAGGACTTCAACCATTTATTGGCTAGGATATTTCCAGGCGTATTGAATGGATCATTCATAGCGCCAATGTCTCCGTGAACCCCTAGAAAAAGACGCATAGGGATGTCATTAAACCTTTTGTAAGGAATAAAGGGCAACCTGATGCGCGTATCCAATACTTGGCCGCGCAGTGTATTTTTTACAAAGGCATAATCCAATCCGTCAATCACATAGTACTGATATCCCCGAAGAAAATTGGCATTAAAGCCCAGTGATTCTCTGTTAAAAAAGGGGACTTCACTACGTTCAATATCCGTTTTGACTTTGGCCACAGTCATCAAATTGAGGTGTTTGCCTAGAAGGGGCTGAAAGTGATCAAACTGTAAAGAGAGGTTCAGTCTATTGAGATCATCTTGACCAGTAAGCCCCAATTTTTCTAAAATAAAAGTGGTTCGATTTCCTTCTAGAGCGAAAGGCCGTATATCTCTTCGGTCGTAGACAAATCGATATTGCAAGCCCCAAAATTGTTGCTTCGTTTTCCCATCACCGAAAAAATTTGGGTTGACCTCTTCTGCTAGGCTACGGTCAATCCGATTGTATTGGCGCTCAATTCTTAAGTTGTGATAAATGTCAGTCTTAGGTCGCACCACTAGTCCGACACGGTAGCGTTGTCGCTGGAGCACGTTTGCCGTATCAATCGAATAAAACTGAAGAATCCCATCATCCGTACTCGTGTTCCACTCTCTGTTTTGATCCACCAATACACCGAGTTCTAGTCCAAGTATTTGTGCTTTATCGATATATGGAATTTCATATTTCAGCTCATACTTTCTGGTATAACCTACTTGAAACCTAAAGGTGAGCTTATCTCGTCGACCTGTGAGGTTAGCATGCCGTAATTTGAGCTCATAATTGAGTCTTGCCAAGGATCGGTTCCCTTCTGTCCACCAGATATTGAAATTTCGATCCGCGAGGTCGATATCAAAGGCTGGATATACATACCAGCGTTCGCGTACCACTGCACGAAGGATCGTCTCCTTGTTTTTAAGGTTGAGCGTGGAGACCAATAACTGGACGTCCATGAATAAGTTTGTGTTGAGCAAAACCCGTCGTTGACGCTCCATGACTTCGTCAATCTGATCAAGCCAGAGGGTATCCCCTCTTTTGAGACTCATTTCACGCAGTACGATCGAACGGCGAGTCTTCCGATTGCCTTCTGTGACGATATCTTTTACAATAGCATAGCTCCCAGGCTCATATTGTAGGGTTTCGAACGAACTCTCTTCGATGGTATCGCGGCTTTCTACAGGCGTTTGCGAAAGCACAACCTCACTACTCACTAGCAGACATGCTAGCAAAACCCAATAGCCCCAGCAAAGGGCACAGGTATTAGAGAGGGAATTCATGATGTAAGTATAACGTCTTACTCTTCGGAGTAAAATCAGACGTTAAGGTAGTTGATCAGAGAATCGTATCGTTCTCGAAGCGTATCCACCGCGGCACCTTCGTTAAAGGTAGCCTTCACCTTGTAGCCAAACCGCTCGAAACCAGACATGATACCACTCATGAATTCGTGGTTTACTTTAATGGTGACTTGCAAAAGCGACCCGTCACTGACACTTTCTACAAAGGAGCTGAGAATAATTGCATTCTCACTCTCTGTAATGCGGGCAATTTCAGCTAAGCTGTAGTCACGACGTTGCATTTCCAAGATGATGATCGATCCCTTCTCGGAAAAACTAGCAGTTCGGGCATAGTAGTTAAGCAGATCACCAGCCGTGATTAGCCCTTGGTAATTTCCTTCCTTATCGACCACAGGAACAGCGGTAAGGTCACTTTCTGCAACCAATCGCATTATCTCATATAGGTGATCGCCATCTCTAACTCTTGCATGTGCACTCGAAAGCTTGTAGCTGCCTACAGGTTCGGAGACGTCATGGTCAAGGATATCATTTTCACTAACGAGGCCTAGTAATTCTTGATCGTTGACGATTGGCAAGTGCTGCACAAAGAACTCATGCATAATCGACAGTGCTTCCTCCCCTGTGTCTGAGGTTCGAAGTGGAATAATGTCGTTGGTGATAAGTTCGTTCGCGATCATGTTACATGGGCTCTTGGAGCTAATTAGGACTTTAGATAAGTGGAAGACGCTCCGCAACGTACTAAACGCTGCTTCCGAATTCTCAATTAACACAACAATTGCAAAATTCGAGCGAATTTTGATTGTTTAGCTATTTTTTTGACCAAAGTCTGCTTTGCAGAAGAGCAAAGCCGTTGGCCTACTACCGTAACAAACGCTTTTTCTCGCGAATAAATTCGTCGTCATCTAGCAATCC
>CALDTK010000027.1 GCA_937924035.1 uncultured Saprospiraceae bacterium
TGGCCGAACGTTCTACTGCTTCATAATCACCTAGCGACTTATTTAATCGATCGTCTAAATTTTCATGCAGTTGCTGTTCGAAGGCATATCCTCGATCTTTTTGATAGTAATCTCCTTTGTATTCAAAAGTCCCTGAAGGCAAGAAAAGATCTTTGGATACAATCGAGAACGCTACACTATTAAGAAGGTCTTTCCCCACTTTTTCAAGATGAATTGAATCTTCACGTTGTGTTGTAAGTACATATTCGTCAAAGGTCCTACCCTCTTCTGGAAAATCTGCACCGATTTTCAACTTCTCTTCTTGAGGACTTTCGTCAAAACCTGCTAAAGCAACTTTTACTACCTCAGGAGAATGTGACTGGTTTTGGCGAAAGCCCAAAGATGTTTTTGAAGCTGCATCATAAGGAATACTCTGCTCAGAATTCATTCCTAATGGATTTGCCTGAATAGACCCCAAGCGCTTGCCTAGCTGTACTTCTCTAAAGTATGCAGCACCAATCATCCCTCCACTTGCTCCACTGATAAGACTCGTGTTAGAAAACAATTTCCCTCCTGTTGCCCGCTGAGCTGACTGCAAAACATTCGTTGTCCAAAAGGTTGCTTTTAAACCACCACCACTCACACAAAGCAATACCATCCTGGGCTTTTCTTCGCCCGTGTTAGCTTTCCAACGCTCAAGGATAACTTGCATCGAGTCTTTATCTTCAGCAACATTTTGCGGAGAAGCAATTTCTACAAGACGATCGTATTGATAGCTAGGGAGAGTCGTCTTATAATCCATTCCATACGCGCGATTTCGAAAAGAAAACCAGTCGCGACCTGTCACCATATTTATAGCTACTAGAAGGAGAATGAATATCGTGGTCCGCCAACTGTGAAACCAATAGGTAATTGCTCCTGCTCCTGCAACCACAACACTAAATAAAATAAAGATTGAAGCCCCAGCAGGTATGCGAATCCAGTCGTAATCAATTCCAAAACCGATGCCCATTAATACGACCAGCAGAAAAGTTTGAAGGACAAGTGCATTAAGATGGTTCTGCCTGAAAATCCGCAGAATGTGATGAGGGCTATAGTGCGCGATTGAACGCGTAATACGTGGCTGAATACTTTCCGTCAAATAAGTATCAACTCGCCATGCTGTTTCTCCGCTAATAATGCGCTCTACATCCATCTTTCGATAGCCTGGAGGCATAAATCTGCGTCTACTTGTGCGTCCTCGGATCAAATTCTTCAGCGCTGGGTAGCTCGCAATGTCTTTATTCGTAAATCGAAAATAGATTATGTAAGAAACGATAACGACGACAACCCCAAACCCTAGGGAAGAGAGCACTGCAAAGAGTTGACCACTACCAAAATCTAACTCCGACTGCAAAAAATCTCTGAGCTGAAATGCATAGAAGGCAAAGAATCCAATGGGAAGGAGGCTGTTATTAATACAGTATTTCCCGAAAGGTCGTTCTAGCGTCGCTAAAAAAGGAAAATATCTAGCTGTGAGAAGATAGGTGGTCAAATTCCACGTCATGATCAGGCCGCCGAGGCCAATTCCTAACAAGAAAAAGCTTGCAAAGCCAACGGTCCCTTTGTATTCGGGTTCTAGAAAGAGGTATTGAATACCAAATTTGGAGGCTACGTGATTACCAATAAAAAGTGCCAGAAGCATCCAAATTGTAAGTAGCAGGTGGTTTTGACGGACCTGCAATGCCAGGAGTTGAACTGGAAAGCTGTACCAAACCTGCCCCAACCGCTTAAGCAGTCGACGATTTAAGTCTTTTATAGAATAGCGAGGCATTAAGCAGTATTAAGTCAAAATTCGTGCAGCTTTCGCCAAAACTTGCCCACAAGCTACCTGATAACGTGTAACACATACCTGTTAGCGGGCCAAATAAGCTAAAAAACTGCTCATGACAATGTAATTGGCACCCTTTTCGTGTTTTACTCATATGAAGTCCTATTTTTGACATCGGTCAACTTGGCCTTCCCTTAAACCGTTTTTAAAATATTCGCATGAACATTGCAGTAGTAGGTACCGGCTATGTCGGACTCGTAAGTGGCGTTTGTTTCGCTGAGACTGGAAACAACGTAATCTGTGTCGACATCGACAAAAATAAAGTAGAGCGCCTCCGAAAAGGTGAGGTAGTTATCTACGAACCAGGCCTTGAACCACTCTTCGAACGAAATGCTCGCCAGGGCCGTTTGAAGTTCACTACTGATCTTGCAGAAGGGATTAAGGATGCGGAAATTATTTTCCTTGCACTTCCTACACCTCCTGGTGAAGACGGCTCGGCAGACCTGAAGTACATTCTAGGTGTTGCTTCAGACCTCTCAAAAATTATTACTGACTACAAAGTGATTGTCGACAAGTCAACTGTACCTGTAGGCACTTCTGAAAAGGTACACGCAATTCTTGCGGACAACCTCGATGAATCACTCTTCGATGTTGTATCTAATCCAGAGTTCCTTCGTGAAGGTGTTGCTGTAGATGACTTCCTTAAGCCAGACCGCGTTGTTATCGGAACAAGTTCTGACCGCGCAGCGAAGGTGATGAAGCGCCTCTACGATCCATTCGTTCGCCAGGGTAATCCTGTGATCGTGATGGATGAGCGTTCTGCAGAAATGACGAAGTATGCAGCAAATAGCTACCTCGCAACACGTATTACGTTCATGAACGAGATTGCTAACCTATGTGAGCTTGCAGGAGCTGACGTTGATAGTGTTCGTCGTGGAATGGGTACTGACTCTCGAATTGGTAAGCGATTCCTATTCCCTGGCATTGGCTATGGTGGTTCTTGCTTCCCTAAGGATGTGAGTGCACTTGGCAAGACGGCTGCACAACACGGTTACGACTTCAAGATTCTTGACAGTGTAATCAATGTCAATGAGCGTCAAAAGACCAAGCTTTCACGTATGATCAAAGAGCACTTCGGAGACGATCTATCGGGTAAGACTATTGCGCTTTGGGGACTTGCATTCAAGCCAGATACAGACGATATCCGTGAAGCACCAGCGCTTTACATCATTGATGAACTCATCGCAGCTGGAGCAAAAGTTCGCGCTTTCGATCCTGAAGCAATGGAAAATGTTGCAAAGGAAAAGCCCGAAGTAACGATGGTCAACGACCAATACGAAGCTCTTGACGGTGCGGATGCACTTGCAATCTGCACAGAATGGAAAGTGTTCCGTACACCTAGCTTCCCTGCAGTAAAGAAGATGCTCAAAGAGCCACTCATTTTTGACGGCCGCAACTTGTATGACCTAGATGCGCCAAAAGAGCATGGCTTCACTTATTACTCGATTGGACGTGCAACGGTGCAGTCTGGAGAAGTAGTAACTGCTTAAGACAACAACGCCCTATACTTATTGATCTAATCGGTCAGTAATTCATCAAGCCCACGATGCCAATGCATCGTGGGCTTCTTAGTATTTCTAAAGGAATAAAACCACTTTGTTGATTTCGCATTAAAAGTCAAGACCGGGCAGCAACTGGCAGGTGCTAGCCGTTTTTAATACAGATTTAACATTCGTTAACAGGGGAAACAACTAACTTTAGGTGACGTTATTTTTCTAGATCTCCAGTGTATCTGCATGCAAAAGACTACTTCTAAAATTCCTCTTCGATTTAAATATCAACCTGCTGTGCTTGGCGGGAAAACGTTGACGTTCGCTTTTGCTTGTGTTTCCATGCTATTCCTGTCTAGTTGTTCTATTTGGGATACTGGCTGGCGTGGACGCTTTGGTGTAAACAATGATGATGTGCCCGAAAATGTGAATGGTCAACGCCCTGTTTATGCACGAGAAGATGCTTATGACATTTTTTCAGATGTGCCGAGAGCCATTCAAAATGGAATTGCAGTTTTCGAAGAAGACGACTTACTCTTCACGATTGATGTAGATCTTGGTATTCATGTCGCAGATAACAGCAACCCAAGTTCACCTCAAAGATTAGTTTTCATTCAAATTCCAGGTGTCAGAACTGGTGAAGCATCTGGAGACAGACTCTTTGCTAATAACTTTGAAGACCTTTTAAGTATTGATATCAGTGATATCAATAACGTAAGTGTTGTTTCTCGTCAGGAAAACTTCTATGAAGCACCACCAGCATTTCCTCCTAGTTATTCAGGCTTTTTCGAGTGCTATGACGCATCTCGCGGACCACTCCTAGGTTGGGAGCAAGCAAATCTTGTCCGACCTCAATGTCGCATTTAAAACATACTCTTTTTACCATATTCATTTCTCATCACCCCTTTTCAAACTCCAAATCATGAAAACAGCAACAAAATTTCTTTTCATACTCTTCGCTAGCGTTTTCGTATTCGCAAGCTGCACGGACATTGACCTTCCAAATAGCGCATCAACACAGGCTACAACCGTTGAAGGTCTTTCTGGAGACTTCTCTAGAACACTAATTGTTGACGACTTCCTTTACGGCGTAGATCAAACGAGTATTGTCACATATGACATCTCTAATCCGGATACACCCACAAAAGTTGGTCGTACTGAAGTCGGTCTAGCTCTTGAAACAATCTATCACCATGAAGGTGATCTTTTCATCGGCTCTAGAAGAGGAATGTTCATTTACAGTATCTCTCGCAACGGTACACCTGTAGCTCGCGGTGATTTCGACTATAGCAATTTGCCTAATGTTGTTGAACCATGTGACCCAGTTGTTGCTGAAGGAAATACAGCTTATGCATCACTTTACACAGGTGGAGACTTAACGGGTGATTGTAACCGTTCGGCGGATCTCCAAACAATTGTTGTAATGGACATCTCAAACCTTGACAATCCTACATTGGTGCAGATGCATGATTTACAAACTCCACGTGGACTCGCCATCGACAGCGATATCCTCTTTGTTTGTAACAACGAAAACGGCTTATCTGTGTATGATGTGTCTGATCGCACGAACTTTGTTATGCTGACGCAAATCAGAGATGTAAACGCTTGGGATGCAATTGCTGAAAACAACAAACTCACAGTTGTTGGATCAACAGAAGTAATCCAATATGACTACTCTAACCCAAGTGAACTGGTTGAGTTAAGTCGTCTTGTTTATCCAAATAAGTAGTATATCCAACTTTAGTGGACCTTTCTGATTGCAGAAAGGTCCATTTCAAGTCCATTAGCTTTCAAATTAGACTCGTTGAATTATACAAGTAGAGCATTTATAATTCTCGCTACAGCACTCTTCTGCCTCTTCGCGCAGGAGAGTGCTTTTGCGCAGACAAATCCACCTGAGATTACAAAACCAGGAACAAAGGATACCATCTTTGTTGTGAGGAGGGATACGGTTGTCGTAATTCAGCGAGATTCGGTTACTATACTTAATCAAGGAAACAACGAGGAAGAACAAATAAGTGAAGCCGAATATAGAAGGCGACAGCGCGTAGGCGGCTATAATATGGATGACCGCCGTCAAGATGATGTTATTGAACGTAGAATCAAACTACGAGAACAACGAAGGAAAGAATATGAAGAATGGTATGATGCTCAACCTGTAGTAAGATCAGGGAACACCTTAGGATATAAATTTTACCCTTCCGCATTAGGGCAGATCGATTTTCCTTCGATCAAATTTGGCGTTGAGAAAACATACAATGCAAGTTTTGGAATACAAGGCTCATTTGGCTTTCTAACCACCCCACTCCAAGCTTGGTCTGGTGGTAATCAAACTATTGGAACTCCACGATATGGCTTAAGAGGTTTTTCAGTAGGGCTTGCTGGACGATACTACCTGAGTAATGTCAAGAATAGATTTCCGTTTTACATGGAGCTAGAGACTGATTACAGTCTCGCACCTCTAACCATGGATTTCTGGGTAACCAGCGCCAACGGAACCTTTGAGCAATACGTCGCCGCTCCCGTTAATGGTCAACAGTTTTATTTAGGATTCCTGACTGGATGGGAGCTAAGAACTAAGGAAGGATTCTTAACAGACCTTGCTACAGGCTTGCGAATCGGAACTAAATCTATCCGATCTAGCAATACGCAAATACAACAGAATATAAATAGGGAATTTTGGAATATTAACGGTGCTAATGGCAGCACACCTTACTTAAGTGTCGTGATGCGTATAGGCTTAGGCTATGGACATTGGATTCAACCTGAATCAGATAAGAAGTCTTCATCTAGTAAGAAAAAGAAGTCCAACAAAAAAAGAAAGTCTTCAAAAAGACGGAAGAGGTAA
>CALDTK010000028.1 GCA_937924035.1 uncultured Saprospiraceae bacterium
ATGCATTGAATTGAGTCTGTTGCTTGCTCCATCATAAACGGTCCAGCCATAGCCGTAGGCTAAAGTTCTATCAAATCCAGGTATACGGGAAACGCCGATGTACTCACTACCACGTCGGGCTAGGCCAACCGGTCTACTTATGATGAATCCTGTGTTTTGGTATTCATATCCTCGGCCATAGTAGGAAATGTCGGAAGGGGCAGGAAATACCCTATTTGGCCCAACCATACCATGCTCTGGAGAAGCAAATGCGCTGAGGTAATTTGTACGTGAACTGTAAAGCGCTAAGGAGTTTCCCGTTGCAGGTAAGGCATCATAAAGTCTCACTAATCGATTAGGATTTACATCTCGTCCATAAATGACAACTCCATCTTGTAGGCTGTATGTCGCCAAGTCAACAACCTTGTCTAATAGAATTCCTTCAGCGTCAAGCAGGAGTAGTTCAGAGCCGTCACTTGCAAGGCGATTATGTGGGCTGGCGGTCAGATAGATTACGCTATCTCCTTGTACGAGATACTGCTTGTTTGTTGCACTGGCCAGTCCGACAAAGTGGCCGTTGTGTACGCACCCTTCTTGCCATTCAATACCGTCTGTAAGGCTTGATAGCGGAGCCCATTGTGCAAATAGACTAGCACAAATAAGAAGTAGTGGTAGTATACAAATTATTCGGAAAGTAGCCGTCATGGTGGATATCAATATAATGATATTAAAAGTGTCCCTAAGATAGGATTTTTTGATTAGATGCCTTAAAGCGTAAGCAACCACACATGCTTACACCAATTGTTCAGAAGCTGGCCAAAGGTTTGCTCCTGTGCGGACGTTAAAACGATGAAAAGTAAAGAAGAGGCTGACACAGAAGAAACAAGTGTAGCAGATGTTGATTAAGATGGACTTGCAGGAACAGGACAGCCTACTGCCAATTCTAACTGGTTTGGTTACTTCGATTATTTATGCATCCCCAAATAAAGAGAACTGGCAAAATTCATCCGTCTTCGAATGTCTAATTGAAATCTGTAGTGACGGAATAGACAACGATGATGATTGCCCTAGCGCCGGAGTTGTCAATACAGTTTCACATCAAGTCCCCAACCGTTTGTAAAACTCAATAGGTAGGTCATTGGGGTGATAGAAAAATGTAAATCGTTTGCCCGAGTATTCATCTACACGATAAGGTTCTTTAGCAAGACCTTTTGCCTTTAGTTTTTGTATTTCTTTGTTCAATTTATCTACTTCAAAAGCAGGGTTGCAAAGGCCGCGTGCTTCAGGTCTCGAAACACGTTGAGGAGGATTAAGTCAGACAAGCGGTATCTTATTCAATTAAATCCTGTAAAGCTTATTTAGATTTAAAAAGTACGATATGTGTAATGTTGTTATTTATAGTGATTTACTAGGTTGAAATAAGTTAGTGTGCAATCCAAAAACAGGCTAGAATATGTCAATTACAGGTTGAAAAGTTCTATTGAGAGTTGAATATAAGTCGCTGATTATAAGTCTTTTGTATTTCGATAGGATTGCTATCTGCTTGTATGCATATTAGTCTTGTTGGCAGGGTTGTTGGCGCTGGATTTATTGTTACTTGAGACTAACAACATGAAAAAGCCAAATAATTATTTGGTGCTACTATGTACCTTAATTCTAATTGGAGGCACATCAGTAGCAGCAAACGAGATAAGACCTTACACGCTCAGCGGTACTACTAGTATTTTCATGAGTGCTTTTCTATCTAGTTGTCCCGATGGGGATTTCGATAACGATGGAATTTGTGATAGTGAGGATATAGACGATGATAACGATGGAATTCCCGATACCGAGGAAGATGCAGATTGCATAATTTTCATCGAAAGCTTTGGCTTTGGAAACTATCCTGGAGCAGCATTAGCATTCCCGTCTTCTACTGAATTCACCTACTATTCAGGTCCTGCAGGATCAGTGTACCCCGGTGGACTACAAGATGGTGAGTACACCCTAGCCACTAACATTAATGATGCTAACGGCGATTGGCCAACGATATACGATCATACTTCTGAAGATGGTTCTGGGTATGCCTTTGTAGTCAACGCAGCAGTCGACCCAAGTGAGTTTTACAGTAACTCAGTAAGTGTTGCGGCCAACTCGAACTTTACACTCTCAGCTTGGATTACCAATGCCAACGATGCGAGCAACGAAAGTGGATGTCTTTCATGTTGCTCAGGTTTTGTGCTTCCAGATGTAACCATAGAAGCTCGTGATGCTGTTACAGCGGCTGTACTTGGTTCTGTAAATACGGGTGTAATTCCTATTGCAACAGAAACAAGTAATTGGAACAATTATGAGTTAAGCTTTAATTCAGGTGCTTCAACCGAGATTGATGTTGTGTTCATCAATAATGGTCCTGGGGGTTGTGGTAATGATCTTGCAATTGATGATATCGCTTTGAAGCAGGAACCGACTCCAGCAAATTGCGACTTTGACGGTGATGGTTTTCCTAACAGTATGGACCTCGATTCAGACAATGACGGCATTTATGACATTGTAGAGGCAGGTGGAGTCGATACGGACAATGATGGTATCGCCGATGACTTGAATGATGCTGATAATGATGGTCTAGTAGACCTTTATGATCCTGTTTGCAGCGTGACTACGACAACTACCACTACGACTACCACAACGATAAATGCCGTTGCAGATGTAGATAATACCGGTTGGGCAAATGCGACGAATGGACTCAATGCGACAGGCTCAACGGATACAGATTATGCCAATGCAACTGGCGGAGCAGCCATTCTTGTTTATGACTTAGGCGCAGTAGTTCCAAGTGGTGAAACCATCGATTTTTATGTAGGCTCTAGCTCGGGAACAAACTTTGTTCAGTTTCACCAAACGGAAGCAACAGGTGCCCCGCAAGGAGCTTATTTCGGAGGTGCGGATATTTCTTCAGCAGGCCCTGTAAAGGTTTCATTTTCAGCAAATCAAGACACTCGATACGTAAGGGTTCGAACGTGGAGCAATCAAATTCGATTTTACGGCATGGAATATACCGGTACCGTAACAACGACGACAACAACGACGACAAACTGCGCGGGTAGTGAATTAGTACCTACTCAGACTACTACAGGGGTTGCAAACTATCTCAACACAGATAGTGACGGTGACGGCTGTGGTGATGCTGCTGAGCTAGGTTTCTCCGATCCCGATGAAGATCAAATTCTAGGAACCTCACCTGTAACGGTTGATGGTAAAGGCGTTGTTACAGGAGAAGGTGGCTACACCGGAACGAATGCGGCTGTTACCGACCCTTCCCTTGGATGTGCTCCACTCCCTGTAGAGCTAATTTCATTTACAGGATATGTAAATAAGTGTACACCAGAGCTTAGCTGGACATCTGCTACAGAAGAGAATTTTGATCAGTATGAACTAGAGTCAAGTACTAACGGACGGGCTTTTGATTTAGAGGCAACTATTACAGGAAAAGGCGGAGCTACTACCCAAAGTTATACCTATGAAGCTAGTGCTACCGAAGGTTCGGTATACTATCGATTGAAGATGGTTGACCTAGACGGAACGTCAGTCTACTCTAATATTCTGTTCCTTTCCGCGGATTGCTCTTCGGTAAGTAGCATGGAAGTTTATCCAAATCCAGTTGGTCAGAATAATGCACTAACGGTGAGTTTCAAGGCGACTCAAAAAGAAGCTCGACTCATCGTTAGAGATATGCTAGGTCGCACACTGAAGCAAGCATCTTTTAGTGTCGCAGTGGGAGAGGTCAATACCCTTTACATTCAGAATGAACTGTCTCCTGGCTCATACACGCTGCAAGTGGAAGGAGTCCACGACGTTAAAATGTTTGTGGTTCATTAAAAAATGATTTGTTCAATCAAATTAGGCCTGAGTCATCACTTTGTGGTGGTTCGGGCCTTTTTGCAGTGAGTAGTCACATACAAACTGCCTCGTCGATATAGCTGACTATGGTTTGATTACAGATGAATCCTCTATGTATCTGCCTGCAGAAGTTCATGATTCTATTTCAATCAGAATCCTTTCTAGAGACGGCGTTCGCTGAGTTTATGCTTTCGCCAAAACTGAGTCTGGAAGGACCATTAGTGATCTAGTTTAAGGTTGACTCAAATCGCCAAGAGATCAAAATCAGCGCTTGAAGGGTGGTTTGTTCAACAAAACAACGAAGTCAAAGAAAATTTGATAAAAAACTTTTGCCAATTGTATTCGACGGCCACTCTTGGTTTTGCATTCGCCGCAACCTTTGTAGGGTAAATTTTCATTTGCGTAAAGCGTTGAAGTTCAACCTTAAAATTGAAGCCTCGATTGAAAAGGCAATACGTGGTTTGACTCTTACAGAAACGGTTATCAATGTTGGCGAGTCTGGATAAAGGCAAGTTCAACGGCATTAGTGAGCCAACCATCGAAAATACAGGCTTCTGGCTTACTATTTGGAGTAGCAGAAGGCTCCGAGTGTCCCTAGAGTTCAAAGAAAATGTCTTCAAGAAAAATCAAAGATCTGCAATTGCACAAGTATTTGATACTTGCTTTTGTGTTATTGTTCGTTACGGAAGGTAACATACTCAAAGCGATGGCAGACTCTGGGCCATTTGCAATCTCTTCGATTGCTGCGAGTCCTGCATCGAGTTGTGCAGCGGCAGACGGTACGATTACAATAACGATAGATGCGGCATCTCCTGGCACCTCTCCATATGATGTGTCACTAGATAATGGATCAACCTGGGTAGAGACAAACCTTGTTCCTAATGCTGCAGGCGAAATCTCAGTGACCAATCAAGCTTGGGGTACTTATGCTTTAGCTGTTAGAGACGCTACTTCGGCAGTTATCTATCCTGGATACGCGCAAGTTACAGGCTGTACGATAGATGTTGGTAGAACAGAGAACCCAACCTTCTCAATCAATGCAGTCTCAGGTGCAACTGGATATACATGGACGACAACTGCTGGCTCAATTACATCGGGGCAGAACACCACGAGTGTGACATTTGATTTTTCGAGTCTTGCACTAAATACTACCGGGACAATTTGTGCTCAGCCGACAGGTCCCACATGTACGGCTCCCGCGACCTGTTTTGACTTTAGGGTGGTTGCGATCTCGCCAGCGTGTACAATTGGAGTTGACACTGATAATGATGGAGTTTCGGATATCTGCGATTTGGATGATGATAACGATGGTATCCTAGATCTAGAAGAGTCTAAGTGCAGTACATCAAGCATTGTTAGTATGGGAGCCTGGGATAACAACTTAACTCCTTTTGAAAGAGGTACTATTTGGAACCCTGCCCTAATCGCAAGTATAGAAAATGAAGTATTTGGATCAGGAATTAGTGTATCGGAGTCTTCTACGACCCTTACCGTTTCTGGTATAGATCAACCCAACTATTCTGGTGCGGTTGCAGCGAACGATTATATAGAATTTGCTTTTACAACACAGCCAAATATTAACTCTTTATTCTTGAGGAGCTTCTTTTATACCAAAAACTCTTTTGCTGGAGCAGATGAATATGGCTACAGTATAGCATTGGCATATTCTGATGATGGATTCTCGACTAGTCAGATCGTGGTCAGTAATTATACGATAGATACTTATGTTTCAGGAAGTCAGCAAGATATTCGAACACTTGTTGATGATAATTTTGCGTCGATATCTGCGAATACGACCTATACCTTTCGATTATATTTCTATAATAAAACAACACCTGGCCCTGCGCGCTTTGATGACTTTGCATTAGAGTCAGGGCAGTGTACTGGTTTATTAGACACGGATGGTGATGGTATACCCAATAATTTAGACCTTGATTCGGATAATGACGGAATATTTGATGCGTATGAGGCGGGGCATGGAGCAAGCGTCGCTTCAAATGGTCGCATTAACGGGGCAGATACAGGATCTGGAGTTAATGGATATTTTGACGGCATTGAAACGAGTGCTGATAGCGGTGTTCGGAATTATTCTATTAGTGATTCAGAACCTTCATCTGATGGTATTTACGATGCGTACGATCTCGACTCAGATGGTGACGGTTGTGTAGATACAGCAGAAGAAAGTATTTCTGACACTGATAAAGATGGAATAGTTGGGAACGGCACGCCTTCTGTAGATGGAAATGGGTTAGTTACTTCAGTCACTTATTCTCCTCCAGCAAATAATAGGTGGCAAAATCCTTCAACCAGTTCTTGTTATTATATCGAAGGAAGTGTTTTTGAAGACATAAACTATGGTGGTGGCGCAGGTAGACATTTTGGGGCAGCAAACACAAGCGCTACGGCTTCAGGTTGGAATGATCTTGACATCGGAATTGAAAATTGTCGCGTTGAACTTTATAGTTCTGTGGGCGCTTTTATGGAAGCGGTCAATACTAACGCCTCGGGCGTATATAGATTCGACAATGTTTTAACTGGAGATTATACGGTAAGGTTTGTAACTCGAGCGGCAAGTTCAAATCGAGCTTCAAATGGATCTGGCAGTACAGCCTATTCAGTGCCCGTTTATAGGAGTGTTAACTCTACTACATTTACAAATGAGGTTGGAGGTGTTGACCCTACTAGAGAAGATGCCTTGGCAAATACAACTGGAGCAAACCTCAGTAGTCTTACTGCGGCCTCTACTGTTGCGCAAGCGGTAAGCAATGTTACGGTTACTGCAGCTCCTGTCTCAGATGTTGATCTTGGTTTGAGTTTTAATGTTGTAACGAACACCAATAATGCAGGTATCGGATCATTACGACAGTTTATTCTAAACTCAAACGAACTCAATAACACTAATCTTGATCAAGAGGATAATCCTGCAGGAAGACCGGTTTTGGCGAAAGCTCTAGGAGAAGACGTTTCTATTTTTGAAATCCCTGGAGCAGGACCACATACGATCGCTTTGACTAGCGTATTGCCGGATGTAGAAGATACACATACACACCTCTCTGGGTATACCCAGCAAGGCAGTGTGCAAGGCCTACCTGAGTCACGAACTATAAATATTGGAGTAAATGGAGCAGCTGGAAGTTTTGATGGCCTACGTCTTCAAGCAGATAATTTGACTGTATCGGGGCTTTCTTTATATCGATTTATTAGGGCTATTGAAGTGGTGACGAGCGGAGTAAGCGAGACATACATCTGGGGCAACTATATCGGTCTAGAGCCTGACGGAACTACCACAGCAACAAATACTAGTGCAGGTATACAAGCGCAAAATCAAACGAATGTAATCGTTGGTACTAATGGAGATGGCATAAATGATTTATCTGAGGGTAATGTCGTTGCAGATAGTTACGAAGGTGTCAATTTTAGAGCGTGTTCGAATTCTATGATTGCTGGAAATTATATTGGAATAGATCGTACTGGAGTAACTGATGCGGGTAACCGCTATCATGGTATTCACTTAAGAGACTGTAGCGGAAGAAACGTGGTCGGTCTTGATGATAATATTTCAACGCTTACTGCGACAGCTGCACGAAACGTTTCTTCAGGTAACAGGACAGACGGCATCCGTTTGTCTTCTTCGTCAAACCAAGTGGTTGCAGGAAACTTCTTCGGAACAGATAGAACGGGCACCATCGGCATCGTGAACGGCGGGTATGGACTTCAGTTTATAACGGCTGCGAGTAACAACCAAGTAGGGACAGACAGCGATAATGTAAGAGATGCTGAAGAGCGCAATGTTATTTCAGGCAATGGCGCAGGTTTACGGTTTGTATCAGGAAGTACAGGGTCAAACAATTGGATAGCAGGCAACTACATTGGAGTTGATGTAACTGGTAATGTTGCTCTCCCGAACCTGAACAATGGTGTCGAACTTACCGGAAATCAATCAAATACAATTGTAGGAACTAATGGTGACGGGATAAGAGACGTAAACGAGCGAAATGTAATTTCGGGGAACCGAGAGGATGGAATTCGTATCGGAGGTACCGCGGCCAATCTCGTTGCAGGAAATTATATAGGTGTCGGAGCTGACCCTACGATCTCTGTTCCTAACCAAGGGAGAGGTATTATTGTCTCTACGGTTGCTGCTCATAATACAATTGGCTATTC
>CALDTK010000029.1 GCA_937924035.1 uncultured Saprospiraceae bacterium
AGATCGAGTCGCATATCAAGAGTTACGAAAAGAATATGGCCAAGGACGGTCGGTAGAGTTACTGCAAGCGCGTACAGCACTTCTCACGGACAGTATTCGAATTGAACAATCACGTGTTACCTACGACAATGCTCTCCGTTCTCTATACTTGGCCTTAGATGCAAAACCAGAGACTTTTGCAGGAAGAGACCTTGCGGATAGTTTGGTGTTTGAACCACGTACTTGGGAGATCGATCGTATTGAGCGCCGCATAGACTCAAGTGCGGCGATTCAGCTTTTGAAAACGCAAGAGCAGTTAGCGCTTACCAATACAGAACTTGCGCGAACGGCCATGAAACCGAGTATTACACTCAATGGCGGCTTGAATTTCACAGAAAATGCCTTCAAGTTTAATGGAGACGATCCGCGTACTGGCGATCCTGCAGAATTGGTTTTCGGAAACACGAGTGGTGCCTCTCTTGGTGTTCAAGCCGCATATACCCTTTGGGATGCTGGTGCTCGACAGCGCAACATCGACAATGCTATCGTTCAAGAGCGTATCGCAAACATCAGTGTGCGAAATGCGAAGCAAGATGCCAATATGCAAGCTCGTAGTCTACTCGCCACCTATCGTAACCAGCAGCAATTACTGGAGTTACAGGATTTATTGATTCAAACTGCGGGTGCCAATCTGGCCCTTTCTGAAGAGCAACTTCGGGCAGGTACAATCAATAGCTTTGACTACCGGACAGTTCAATTGGAATACGTCAATGCAGAGCTGAGTCGCTTACAATCGGTCTACAACATTTTGATCACCGACTTGAATTTGCGAAGACTAACAGGGACATTGGTGGAGTAGACATACATATTGACACTGAAACCACTCGATCAATGCAGCATTATAATGCTGGGCGACGTCTTAGAGCAGAGCGTCCTGATTAGCACTTCATTAGGTCCTCAACTAAGGCAAATTGGCTATCTAAAGAGAGCGACTTTAGCAGTTGTCAGCGAGCAGCTAATCCCTGCAGTCTCGCGTTAGTACTTTAGTTGTCGATATGTATCCTTCTACCATGCGGATTCTCCTTTTTTGCAGCTGTGTTTTATGGGTGACGATGGCGTTTGGTCAGTCGTTAGTCCTTAACGAGGTGGTCTCCAAAAATGAGAATGGCGTAGAAGATGAAGATGGAAATACCAGCGACTGGATAGAGTTGTTCAATACTACTAGTCAGCCAATTGACTTAGGGCAGTATGCACTTAGCGATGACGAAACTGTTCCGGAAAAATGGGTTTTCCCTTCTATATCCTTGGGTAGTTCGGAATATCTATTGGTCTTTGCTTCGGGTAAGGACAGAAGAGGTGGGGCAATCCTTCATACTAATTTCAGGATATCTTCTGGTGGCGAATCAATAGTCCTGTCTAAACTGAATGGTGAGCGTGTCGACCATGTCGCGGTCCCTTTTTTAGGAGATGATGAAGCTTATGCTAGAATTGGCGATGCTGGGGCGAATTGGGCGAGAACTCCTCTTCCTACGCCTAGAGCTGCAAACATTGCAAATCAATTAATCTTTTCTCATGAGGAGGGCTTTTACCCTGGTCCATTTAATTTAGATATTCAAGCCGTTAGTTCGGATACGATATTTTTTACGCGTAATGGAGAGTACCCTACTCCTTTTGATGAATTTTATGCGGGTCCTTTATCGATTGAATCGCGATCAGACGACCCTAACGTCTTTTCTGAAATCGTCACGACGGCTTCATCTAGTGAGTTGAGTTACCAGGCTTGGCAGTCACCACCCGTAAATATTCATAAAGGCCATGTGCTACGATTTGCTTCCTTTCGTTCAGGCAAACGCACAAGTCCGGTTTACACCAAAACCTATTTTGCCGACGGCGAACTAGAAGAGCGCTTTACTACGCCTGTCATATCGCTTGTGTTAGATTCAAATAGCCTATTTAATTATGATACGGGGATTTATGTTACAGGTGCAAATTTTGACGACAGTAGTCCACTAAATATTGAGTTCTCAGGAAATTCCTTTGAAAAAGGAAGAGAATGGGAACGGGCTGTCAACTTTACTTACTTCGATTTAGATGGTAAGTCAGCAGTATCTCAAGCTGCTGGTATACGGATCCATGGAGGTAAAACACGTCAAGCAGCCCAAAAGTCTTTTCGTGTATATGCGCGTTCAGCATACGGGGCGTCGGAGTTTGAACACCAGTTCTTTGACGATCGAGATCACGAGTCCTATAAGCGGCTAGTTATTCGTACAAGCACTGGGGCTTGGGGTGGCACATCAATTATTAATGATGTACTTGCAAATCGTATTGCTCAAGATTTAAACTTTGAGTCTCAAAAGAGTCGACCTGTTATCGTCTATTTAAATGGGGAATATTGGGGGCTATATACCTTGATGGACAGAATTGATGAGCACTTCTTAAGCTATAAAACAGGAATACTTCAGGGCTCAATAGAATTGTGGGATTGGACGCAAACAGACTACCGTAGTTTAGTTGATTTTGTAGAAGAGAATGATTTGTCCATTGATGTTCATTATCAAACAGTCTTAGATCAAATAGATATTGACAATTTTATTGATTACAATATTGCGCAACAATTTTTTGCAAACAAGGACTGGCCAGCTAACAACAGCATTCATTGGAAAGAAAAACCGAATGGAAAATGGCGATGGATATTTTATGATTTGGATGCTGGATTTACCTTTCCAGAAGAAGATATGTTTGAGCATATGATGTTCGAACCCCCAGCTAGTGGTGGTTTCGATGCAAACGTCTTTGCTAGTGCGTTATATAGAAATTTGCTCGAGAATGAGGACTTTGTCGATAGATATGTCGCTCGTTTTTCAGAACTCTTAGTCACTACTTTTAATAAAGATTCTACCCTGATAAAGCTGTCTAAGGTGACAGAAATCTACGATCCAGAAATTTCTGTTCATGCACAACGTTGGGGAGAACCAGTTAGTCAGCTTGAATGGAGGGATCTGGTTTCTACAGAGATAGCTCAGTTTTTAGTGACTCGTCCATGTACCGTGCGAGATCAGCTGATGCAATTCTTTGATCTTGATCAGGTCGGTTTTGAGTGTACTACAGTTTTAGATATTGATGACATCGTAGTTTTTCCGAATCCGACCAACGGGAACTTCAATCTTCAAAATAAATCAGAGAGTAATAGGTCTCTGTCCAATGTTGAGGTCTACAACACCATAGGGCAATTAGTTTTTACAAAGGCTGGGGAGATTCTCATGCCTGGAGGTAGAAGTCAAGTTCAACTGCCAACACTACCCAATGGGCTCTACATCCTTGCATTTGAGATTGACGGCCAAAGGATTGTAAAGCGTATAGCACTGAGTAGAGGCTAGTATTTTTCACTCAAAAGACGCAATTGTATCTCGAATTGGGTATTGAGCTTCTAGTCAGATATTCGCATCTTCGTACTTTGATCAGCTAGTGTAGCTATGTCGCAAACCCTTTCCATTGTAATACCAGCCTATAATGAGGCTCGAACGATTCATCTTATTTTGGATCGTGTACGTGACGTTGTGCTACGCGATGGTTTGCAAAAGCAAATCATCATCGTCAATGACTGTAGTTCTGACGATACTCCTGGCGCCGTGAGACGGTATCAAGCAGAGCACCCTGAGTTTCCAATAGCTTTCTTAGAGCATGAGGTCAATAGAGGAAAAGGAGCGGCACTACATACAGGGATTAGAGCTGCCACAGGCGACTATGTGATCATCCAAGATGCAGATCTTGAATACGATCCAAGGGAGTATAACGACTTATTGAAGCCCATCTTGGAAGGTAACGCAGATGTAGTGTACGGAAGTCGCTTCATGGGTGGGAATCCGCATCGAATCCTATTCTTCTGGCATTCTATCGGGAACAAACTGCTTACGCATCTTAGTAATGCGGCAACCAATTTGAACCTCACAGACATGGAGACTTGTTACAAGTTGTTTAAACGTGAGCATATTCAATCGCTAAGCCTTCAGGAGAATCGTTTCGGATTTGAACCTGAAGTCACCGCGAAGATTTCTCGTATCCCTGATATCCGAATCTATGAGGTTGGGATTAGCTACTATGGCCGCACCTACGCAGAAGGGAAAAAGATCAATTGGAAGGATGGAGTGCGTGCCCTTTATTGCATCACGAAGTATGGGCTCTTAGGCTCGAAGTAAGTAGATCATCACCCCCCTAAAGCCAACACCTTGAGCAACAAGCCCTCATTTGGAAGCAGAGCGGCTGTTATCGTTTCTGTTCTACTAACAGCAGTAGGCTTGGGATGGTTAATTGGCCCATTACTGTGGGCCCCCAATACACATCTTTTTACGTTTGGTGGTGATGGCCTTGTTCACTATTACGATGCAGCTTATCACGTCATGCACGGAAAGCAAGGTGTGATGCTAGATGCTATGCTCTATCCAAAGGAAGAGCTACTTTTTCTTACAGATGCGCAAGGTGCATGGCTGGTAGTTTGGCAGTGGATTAGCAGAAATATCATTGATTTATCTGCATATACGACTGGGCTCATCCACACTACTAACAACTTGGGGGTTCTACTGGCTGCCCCATTCGTGTTTAGCATCTTACGCAAACTCGGAGCGACTACACTTTCCTCGACGCTATTCACGCCGCTTATCGTGATTCTCAGCCCACAAATGATGAGGTTTGGTGGGCACTTTGGACTCGTCTATCCATTCATCATACCAATGACCATTTGGTGGTTGCTTCGAGCGCGCACCAAACTCGATTTGAAAGACATCTTGGTCTCGCTCGTGCTTTGTTTTTTCATCTTTAATAACCCGTACGTAGGGTTCAGTGCAGGGCTTACACTATTAGTTTTTGGTGCGTTTGGAGTCATAAATATGCTTCGGCAAAAGCACATCAATATGCAAGTTCTTATTCCTTCTATTGGGATGGGACTCGCTTTGGCAATTCCCTACATTTACTTCAAACTCAACGATCCGTTTACCGATCGAATCGGTCTACAGTGGGGCGTTTTCAATTTTCGAACAAGTGTTGCAGGTAGTGTATTCCCTGATGTATCCATTCTATCCAAAGTATTTGGACTGAAGCCAGGTGTTGAATTTGAGTCCATACAATACCTTGGACTAATTCCAATCATCGCAGTTTTCGCAGGGCTGCTCTATGCACTCTATCGGACTTTTATTACTAAGTCCACCACCTCCTCTTCTGAGGTAAAGAGCAAATGGAAAACGTATGCGATCAGCGCCCTCTTTGTATACCTACTTTGCTTCAACTGGACCATTTCGCAAGACACGCAAATGCTGATAGAACGCTATGCAGGGTTCTTACTCATGTTCAAAGCAGTTCCAAGACTTGCGTGGCCTTTCTATTTTGTCATCGCTATTTCTGGAGCGCTTTATTTATCTAGATTCTTAAGTTGGTTAAGAACGCGTAACCCTATTATCTCTTACGCAATGCTCGCGGGGATTCTTGTTTTCTACTGCGTTGATATAGGGGTGTTTTTCAAGAAAAAATATGTCACTGCACATAACAACATGTATAGTCTTTCAGACTTTGAAAAACTTCATGAAGAGTTAAGCGAACAAGATGTAGCTTCTGAAGAGTATCAAGCTATACTTTCAATTCCTCGCCAAGTTTCTTGGAATAGTAATGTGATAACGAAGTGGAGATGGGCCACTCACTTTGCTTCTACCAAAACCTCGATAGCACTCGGCCTACCTATGATTAATGCTAATCTCGGACGTTCTCCTGTACGTCCATTGGTTGACGTGACGCAGTTCATGTCTAGGCAAGAAATAGATCGGTCAGGCCTACTTGATGCATTGCCAAATGACAAGCCTATTCTGCTGGTCCATGGAAATGCCGACACGCTATTATCGGCTGGTGAACAGTTCTTGCTGCAATACGCAGACACGGTATATACAAGTAAGTTATTTACAGGATTACGCCTAGAAATCGACACGCTTCGGAAGTACTCGGGTAGTGTAACACAAACGTCGTTAGACCCAAAAGTTGAAGCAGGAGAGCGAGCAGGGCTTTCGAGAAGCGTAACCTCGTCAAACAGCCCAGCCGACACTACCACCCAGCTACTCACTACAGTACTAAGTGAAAAACAGGGACATACCTATCGAACTATTCTCAGTACTCCAAAGCTAGATACCGCAGGGAAGTATATGCTGAACGGATGGATTGCTTGTTCAAGTTATCGATTCAATCAGGGAGCATTTTCTATAAAAGCTTT